>NZ_LVIA01000041.1:0-99371 GCF_001596805.1 Halomonas sp. KX33721
TGGGTATTGGCGGCCAGGTAGCGGAACGCCACCGAGTCATAGGTGGCACGCTCGATCTTGCGGCTGGAGACCACCCCGGTGGCGTAGCCGTAGATCAGCAGGCTCAGTAGCACCGCCGGGTGATGTGCCTTGGAACCCCGCCCCATGTAACGCCGGGTCAACGTCGAGAGGTCCAGTTGTTCGACAACATCGACAACGAACCGCGCCAGGTGACCATCGGGCAACCACTCGTCTACCGAAGGCGGCAGCAGGTAATCGGTCTGGCGATCCACAGGGATGAAGCGGCTCATGGCGATCTTCTCAGCTCGGCGATGACGGTGGTCAGTATCTCACGGTGCAACGGAAAGACCGACAGGCTGCTAGCGTTTGCTTTAATGAATCGCTCATATCGCTGGCGTGGCGTAGTTTGCGCTGCCACTTCGCGCGCGGCCAGCTAAGCAGTAAGTTGCGCTCGGCATGAGCGGCGCTACCGGCCAGCGGGTCGTGCTGTTCACGGCTTAAATCCGCGCAGAAGGTGTGGTTCATAGGGCTGCCTGTAACGTCGCCGAGGTGAAGGGCACGCACACTGGGCTGCCGCTAGCGGGGTCGCGCAGAATGTGAGCATCCAAGTCGAAGACGCGCTTTAGGTTGGCCGCGGTGAACACATCGCTTGGCGTGCCGCTGATGACGATTTGCCCGTCGCGCATCATGACTAGGTGGTCGGCGTAAGCGGCGGCGAGATTCAAGTCGTGCAGTACCAGCAGCAGCGTGCGGCCATGGTCGTGGGCCAGCCGAGATAGCAGCGCCAACAGCTCTACCTGCACCTTCAAGTCTAAAAAGGTGGTGGGTTCATCCAGCAAAATCAAATCGGTCTGCTGGGCGAGCACCATCGCGATCCAGCAGCGCTGGCGCTGGCCGCCAGAGAGCGCTTCCACATCTCGGTCGGCAAACTCGGTCACGTGCATATAGGCCATGGCTTCGGCGATGGCGTTGGCATCCTGCTGTGGATCTTTTTTCCAAAACCCTTGGTGGGGGAAGCGCCCCATCCCCACCAGCTGTTTTACGCTCAACCCCTCGGGGGCGATGGGGCCTTGCGGCAAAATGCCTAGCCGCTGGGCGACCTCCCGGGTGTTGCTGCGATGAATGTCCTTGCCATCGAGATAGACATGCCCGCCGCTAGGCGTCAGCGTTCGCGCCAGGGTTTTTAGCAGGGTCGATTTACCGCTGCCATTGGGCCCCAGAAGCACCGTGAGTTGGCCTTCCGCTACAGCAATATCCACCCCTTGCAAAATGCGCTTAGCGTCGTAGCCAGCGTGCAGGGCGTCAGCGGTGAGTCGTGATGCAGGGTGGGAATAGGCGGGCATAAGGTAGGCTCAGGCAAGCTCAGTCACAGAATTAGGGCAGTCAGCACCCTAAGGCAAAATATTCTCATTTTCAATGTTGTTCTTGTGGCTGCCTGTTCTGTGTCATTGCGGACGTTCGAACGGTGCGTCCGCAACGGTAGACCTGCCTGTTTCTTTGTGCATAATATAATCATTATTATTTAGATCCGCGTTAGCATTTCAGTGGCCGCTAAAGTGATAATTCACCAAGGGTTCATTCGTACGACGTTACACACAACGCAAGGGAGCAGACATGCAAACGATGAAACACGCCGCTTTCTGGCCAACGGTCACCTTGGCAGGATTAGTGGCAGCCACTCAGGCCAATGCCCAGCAAGAGGCAACTGACGTGGGGCAGGCGCTCAACGAGTCATCACCCACCATGGTCGTGACGGCGACGCGTAGCCGTAGTGAAGAGGGGAAAACGCCGCAGCGAGTGACGGTGATCACGCGTGAGCAGATCGAACAGCAGCTCGCCATCACCGACGACCCTGGCCAGGTCTTGAGCAACTTGATTCCCTCCTTTTCACCTAGCCGTCAGAAGCTGTCCAACGCCGGAGAGACGCTGCGCGGGCGCGATGCGCTGTTCCTGATCGATGGTGTGCCTCAGTCCAATCCGCTGCGCGATAGCTCTCGCGATAGCTATACCATTGACCTTTCCATGGTCGAGCGGATTGAAGTGATTCACGGGGCCAGCGCTGAGCATGGTTTGGGGGCCACCGGCGGTTTGATTAACTTCGTTACCCGCCGGGCCGAAGGGGGCGGTATTAACCAAAGCGCGGGCATTAGCGTCACCATTGACGACGACCTGCACTCGGAAGGCTTGGGCAACAAGCTCAACTATCGCATTAGCGGCCAGCAGGGCGACTGGGATTTTGTCGCCGCGGCCACCCGCCAAGAGCGGGGCGTGTTTTACGATGGCGGCGACCGTCGCGTGGGCATTGCCTACCCCGGCGAGCTGCAAAACTCGGAAAGTTACGACCTGTTCGGCAAGTTAGGCTACTGGATCGACGACAATCAGAATATCGAGCTGTCGCTTAATCATTTTGATTTGGAAGAGGGCGACGACTACGTGCCCGTGGTGGGCGACCGCGATGCGGGCATCCCGACCAGCGCCGAGCGGGGCACACCCGACGGCGCGCCAGGCTTCAATGAAGTCACCACCGCCCGCTTGGCGTACTCCCACGCGGATTGGTACGGCAACGCGGTCGATGCCCAGGTGTATCGCCAGCGCTTCCGAGCGCGCTTTGCCACCACGCCGTTCTTCCCTTACCTGGATGGCAACGGCAATACCCAGTTCGACCAAACCCGTAACGAATCGGATAAACAGGGCGCCAAGTTCACCCTAAACCGCCAGGGCATGCTGGATGACCGGCTCGGCGTGACGGTGGGGTTAGACATCCTCGAGGATGAAACCCGCCAAATGCTGGTAGAGACCGGGCGCACCTACGTGCCGGAAAGCCGCTACAGCAACATTGCGCCGTTCTTACAGGGGCAGTTCAAAATCGCCGACCCGCTCACGCTGCATGCCGGCGTTCGCCATGAGCACGCCGACCTTGAGGTGGATGCCTACGAGACGATTGACCGTAGCAACGTCACTCAAGATAACGTCGCGGTAGGAGGCGGCAACCCCAGTTTCGATGAAACGCTTTATAACGTGGGTTTGACGTACCAGGCCACGGAGTGGGCACAGCTGTATGCCAGCTACTCGGAAGGTTTTGGCATGCCGGACGTGGGTCGCGTGCTGCGGGGCATCGGCGAACCGGGGCAGGATGTGGATACGCTGCTTCAACTGCAGCCCATCGTGACCGATAACCAGGAAATTGGCGCGCGCTTTGACTGGGAGCGATACGGCCTGGAAGTCAGCTACTACGAATCGAACTCTGACTTTGGCCAGCGCTTGGCCGAACAGAACGGTACGTGGGTGGGCAGCCGGGAGAAAACCGAAATCCAAGGGGTGGAAGTGACCGGCAACATGCAGATCAATGACTACCATGACCTGTCGCTCTCCTACGCCCATACCCAAGGCAAGTCAGACCAAGACGGCGATGGCAGCGTGGACACCAAGCTTACCGGGATCAATATTGCGCCCGATACGCTCAAGCTGGGCTGGAGCGCCGTATGGAACGACCGTCTCTCGACCCGCCTACAGGGCCGCTATTACTTCGACCGCAGCGTCGATAACCCGGCGCTCGACTTCGATGGCTACGGTTTGGTGGATGCCTCGCTGGCCTACCAGCTCCCTACGGGGCAGCTATCGCTGGGTATCGAGAACCTGACCGACGAAGACTACCTCACCTATTACTCTCAAGCCGCTCGCATCAGCGATGAGTACTACTTCACCGGTCGTGGGCGCACGTTCACGGTGGGGTATCAGCTGGATTTTTAAGGCTTAACGCTGGCGCGCCCGATACAAGAGATAAACAAAAAAGGGCGCGCCAATGCCCGCAACGAAAATACCGGCAGGCAGGTCGTTAGGCAAAAAGGCGACGCGGCCGAGTAGGTCGGCATAAAGCACGAGTAATGCACCGACCAGTGCGGATGCAGGCAGTAGCCGCGCTAAATGTCGGCCCACCCATCGCGCCGCTAGGTGCGGTGCCATGAGGCCCACAAAGCTGAGCCCTCCCGCCACGGCCACCGCAGCACCGGCCAGCACCACGCTACAGGCAAGTAGCACGATTCGGCTGCGCAGTAACGGTACGCCTAACCCTTGGGCTACGCTGTCGCCAAGCGCCATTGTATCGGCGTGGCGCGTTAGCAGAAAACTCACCGGCGTCGCTAACAGTAGCCACGGCAGCAGGCTGGACACATCGGCCCATTGGGCGGCGTATAAGCTGCCGGTCAGCCAGGTATAGGCGCTCATGGCGGTGGAGTCGTCACTCATCACGATCAGTAGCGTAGTGCCCGCGCCCATGGCGGCGGCTAGGCCAATGCCCACTAGCACCAAGCGCGCAGGGCTAATACCACGCTGCCATGCCAAGCTGACCACAAGCAGAGCGGCGAATAAGGCTCCGAGCATGGCCGCCACCGGTAGCCAGCCGATGCTAACGTGCGAACTGAGCAACGCGATAAAGAGAACGGCGGCTAGCGCCGCGCCGCTGGTAATGCCAATAACATCCGGCGAGGCAAGCGGGTTACGCACGATGCTTTGCAGAATGGCGCCTGCCATTGCCAGCGCCGCCCCTACCAGGATCGCCAGCACAATACGCGGTAGCCTAAGCTGCCAAATAATGAACGTCAGCTCGCTATCCGCTGGGTTAATAAGGGAATGCCCGACTTGCAGTGGTGGAGTAGGAAAACTTCCCAAGCAAAGCGACAGAGCCGCGCTTAGCACAAGCCCCACACTCAATAGCAGCAGCGTGAGACGAAAACGTGTGCCAAGCGCGTTGCTGGCGTCAGAAGGAGAGAGCGCTGCGAGTGTCATTGGCGAGCCATGTTGCGTCGTGCGAGGTAAATAAAGAAAGGCGTACCAATGAGCGCTGTCATGACGCCGACCGGCACTTCCTGTGGAGGAATTAAAAACCGCGATGCCGTATCGGCCAGCAGAAGCAAGCAAGCGCCCAAAACGGCACAGCCAGGAAGCATCCAGCGATGGTCAATGCCAAAGAGGCGGCGAGCCATGTGGGGCACGATTAGCCCGACAAACCCAATCATGCCCGCCAGGGCTACTGAGCTGCCTGCCAATACAATCACCACGAGCCCCAGAAGCAGTTTGATGCTGCCCGCGCGCATGCCTAGGCTTGTCACCATGTCATCACCTAATAACAGCGCATTGGCGTGACGTACCAAGAGGGCGCTAAGCACTATGGCACCACCAAACAGCGGTAGCAGCGGCAGTACTAGGTCAAGGTCGCGTCCCGCCACAGAACCCGCTAGCCAATAAAGCACGCTTTCAAAGCTCTGCTGGTCGACCACCAGGAGCCCCTGGCTGAAGGAGACAAACATCGCGGTCACCGCGACCCCTGCCAGCACCACCCGCAGCGGCGAGTTCTCGCCATAGCGCCCGCGACTTAGCAACGCCACTAAACTTGCTGCCACTAGCGCGCCGAGTAGGGCGGCACCCACATAATGGGCAGGCGTATGCAGCGGCAGTAGCGCTACCGCTACCACGACGAAAAACATCGCCCCGGCGTTAATGCCTAAAATACCCGGCGAGGCGAGCGGGTTGCGAGTCATGGTCTGCATCAGTGCGCCCGCTACGGCCAAGCTAGCACCCACGAGCGCCGCCACCACGGCGCGTGGCAGGCGCTCGGTATATAGAATGATATGCGCCACATTAGCGGGATCGTAAGCGGTTAGCATACGCCACAGTGCCGACCACTCTAGCGGGGTGGTGCCGAGCATGACGCTGCCGATAAACGCCAGTAGCGTCATGGCAGCGCCTGCTAGCAACCCTAACCACTTAGCGGAGCTGCTGTTCAGCATGAGGGCGGCTCCTGAATGCATAAAGCGCAGTGTGGCAAGTGGCCATCGGTGGCCGGGGTGAGCTGATAGTAGCGGTAAAGGTCATCCAGCATGGCGTTGGCCGCCAAAATACCGCCGCCCATCATCCAACTAACGGGGTCTGCCTCAAATACTTGGCCGCGCTGCACAGCCGTTAGCCGTTGCCACAAAGGGTGAGAAGCCCAGTGTTGGTAGTTGGCCGCAATGGCTGGGTCATCTGGCTCCAGCAGCACAAAGATGACATCAGCCTCAAGCACCGGAATGTTCTCCGTGCTGACAAGCTTCATCCCCCAGTCTTGAGAGGCCAGCGTCTCGGGTTGTTCAAAGCCCAGCTCATCTAGAATCGAACCGGCAAACCCGCTGGTATAGATCCGCACATGATCGCTTTTAAAGCGCACGACGGCGACTTTTTGCGGCCATTGGCCCCCTAGCTGATCAGCGATCTGCTGGCGAAAGTCCGCCACGCGGGTTTCCCAGCGCTGCAGCAGCGCTTGGGCTTGCTGTTCGCGCTCGCTGGCCTCGGCCACCAGCGCTAACGTCGTTTTGAAATCATAGACGGTGTTGGCGTAAACGCTGGTCGCCATGGCGCTTAACAGCGGGGCGACGCGTTCGTGCCGAAAGTGACTGGCGATAATGGCATCCGGGTTCAGCCAAGCCACTTTCTCAAGGTTCGGCTGGGTTTCCAGCCCCACGTGCTCAACATTGGTAAGCGCATCGCGTAAATAGCGGTAGGTGGGCTTTTCCAGCCAAGCGTCAACCACGCCAACGGGGGTAATTCCGAGAGCTACGGCACTGTCCGTGGCTCCTTGGTAGAGCGTTACTAGGCGTGGTTGGTCACATTGAGTAGGTAAATCAGCAGTGGTGGCTACTTCATTGGCTATAGCAAAGAAAGGCAGCAGGGTGGAGCAAAAAATAAGCAACACCCGCCACCCTGTGCGGCTGCCATAAGCGTCTGCTGTCTGCATACGTGCCCTTCGGTGTCACGGAGAAAGGCGAAATCATGGCATGTTGTAAAAGCTAATGCAAAGCATTATCAAATAAGGGCTGCCACTACCTCCACCGCCCCAAATACTCCCACCCCGGCGGCCACCGGCCAGCCCAGTGAGCGCAGGCGACGCCACACCAACAGCGTAACGCTCAGGCCAATCGCGGTGGCCAACCAAGAGACAGGGCTGGGGTTGACGGGCACTATCGAGACGCCCAACACGGCGGCAATCATCATGGGGCCCAGAATCACCAGCCATTGGGGCATGGCGTTCATTCCCGCTGCGCTACCAAGACGGCGCTGCATCCATAAAAAGGGCACCACTCGCATCAGCAGCGTGCCGAGTGCGCAGATAATGACGGCGATCCACATGGCGCTGCTCATGGGCGGCTCCTCCGTGGTTGGAACGTGACCGTATAGAAGCACAGCGCGCCGCAGGCGGCTGCGAGAGGAATGGCCACGTTGCTCCATCCGGCCAAGTTCAACCCTAGCGCGGCAAGAATGGTACACAGCATGGCGGCAGCCCAGCGCTTGTCGGTAAAGCGCGGTGCCACCATGGTGAGAAACAGCGCGGGGAGGGCGAAGGGCATAATCTCACCCAGTAGCGGCCAGCGGGCGGTGACCGCCTCGCCGCCGGTCGCACCCACCGCCGTGCCGATAATCCACACTCCCCACGCCAGCAGCGAGGCGCCTACAAACCAGCTAAACCGTTTTACTTCCGGTAGCTGGGGGAGCCGTGTGAGCGCCAAAGCAAAGACTTGATCGGTCAGGCCGTGCATCAGCCAAGGCCAGTGGCGGCTTCGGGGCAGCAGCGCGGCCAAATTGGGGCCGTACACCACGTGGCGCACGTTGATGAGTAGCGTCATGGCCACCACCAGCCATAGCGGCGCACCAGCGGCAATCATGCCCACGAACAGAAACTGCGAGGCACCCGCGTAGATCAGCGCTGAAATGGCGGCCGCTTCCCAAGTGGTAAAACCGGCCTGGGTCGCGACCAAACCAAACGAGAGCGCGACCGGAATATAGCCGCCTAACAACGGAATTGCTTCACGCACGCCCTGTAAGGCAGAGCGCAGCGGTGAGTGGTTGGCGTGCACCGTGTGATCGGCTGGCTGGCTCATGGTGGGGTCCCTTCTTGGCCGTAGGTGACGGTGAGTAGCAGGGTGGCTTCATCGGTGTGCGTACGGTACAGGTGCGGCTGGTCGGCCTGAAAGGTGATGCTTTCGCCAGGGGTGAGCGTGGTGGTCGCACCCTCTGGGCCTACTTCTAACCATCCGCTAATGAGCGTCAGCGTTTCCCGCGTGCCCAGGGTATGGGCCTCGGCGTGGCGCAGCGTATTGGGCGCGCAGCGCATCCAGTAGGCATCCACCTGTGGCACGCCCTTACCCTGGTCGATCAACTGTACCTGCACGCCATCCTCACCGAGCGGTACGCTGATCGGTGCCACCAGGGTGCCAAACGGAACGTTGAGTTGGACGGCCAGCCGCCAAATGGTGTCTAGCGTGGGGTTACCGTTGCCCTGTTCTAAGCGGCATAGGTTGGATTTCGCGATGCCTGCCGCGCTGGCAAGCTGTGAAAGTGAGAAACCCTGGGTTTTACGAAGCGCTTGGAGGTGTAGGCCTAGCGTAACAAGAGAGTGCTCATCCATGGTGATTGCCCGTTGTTCCTTTTATAGAACGTTCTATATAAGGAACAGCGGGCTGTCAATCGACAAGCAGTAAAGAAGTGGTTAGGTGAGCTTGCGCGCTCGGCAGGCGGCGGCGGTAAACAGCACGTCGGTGGAGGAGTTAAGCGCCGTTTCGGTGGAGTCTTGCACCACGCTAATCACAAAGCCAATGGCGACGGCCTGCATGGCCACTTCGGTCGGAATGCCGAACAGGCTGGCGGCCATGGGAATCAGCATCAACGAACCGCCCGCCACGCCAGACACACCGCAGGCCGCCAGAGCCGATACGATGCAGAGCAGCAGCGCAGTGGGGAAATCCACGCTAATTCCCAGGGTGTGCGTAGTCGCCAGCGTAATCACGGTAATGGTGATCGCCGCGCCGCACATATTGATGGTGGCGCCCAGCGGAATGGAGATTGAGTAGGTGTCGGCATCCAGGTCTAAGCGGCGGCACAGCTCCAGGTTCACCGGGATATTGGCTGCCGAGCTGCGGGTGAAAAATGCCGTAATAGCGCTGCCCCGTAGGCAGGCAAACACCAGCGGATAAGGGTTTTTGCGGGTGGCTAAATAGACCAGCAGCGGGTTACTCACCAGCGCCACAAATAGCATACAGCCAACGATCACCCCCAATAGCTGGGCGTAGCTAAGCAGTGCCTGCACGCCAGACTCCGCCAGCGTACCGGCCACCAAGCCGAAAATACCCAGCGGGGCTAAGCGAATCACCAGCGTGACAATACGCGTAATGGCGGCGGATAAGTCGCTAAGCGCTTGGCGGGTAGTGTCGCTGGCTTGGCGCAGCGTTAACCCCAGGCCAATCGCCCAGGCCAGAATGGCGATGAAATTGGCGTCCATCAGAGCCGTCACAGGGTTCGCCACCGCGTTGAGCAGTAAGTCACGCAGCACGGTAAAAATATCGCTCGGCGGGTTGCCGTCGACTTGGCCTGCATCCAGCGCCAGCTCCGTAGGGAACGCAAAGCTGGCCGCCACGGCAATTAACGCGGCAATCAGCGTACCCGTGACATATAGCACCAATACCGAGCGGATATGGGTGGGTTGGCCTGCTTGGTGGGCGGCAATGGCCGCCGCCACCAGTACGAAGACTAAAATCGGCGCAACCGCTTGCAGCGCAGCAATAAACAGCTGGCCAAGTAGCGCAACATCTCTGGCAATCCCAGGGGTGAATAGAGCTAGCAGCACCCCAGCGGCAATACCAATCACAATTTGAGGGATAAGGCCCAGCCGTAAAATTGGCCGAAATACGGCATTGACGGTGGCAAACATTGCGCGACTCTCAGGTAGTAGAAGAGGGAAGCGGTGTGGCGGTCAGCCACAACGCGCCTGAAAGGGGCAGCATTCTAACAGTTGCAGGCACGCCTTGGGCGGATGTGTAAAAAAAACGTGACCTGCTATCTCTGTCATAAGCGCCAGATTATACTTCGCTTGCTGCCATCACTAATCGCAGCACGGCGCTTGCGCCTCAAACCCTCGCTTTTCCTCTAAAAAAGAAAAAGGAATGCTTCCATGCGCATTAAGGTGTTTCTGGCTGCACTGCTGATGCTGTGCAGCTCGTCGCTGGTCATGGCGGCCGACTACTACGTCGATATCACCAACCGTACTGGCTACACCATTTACTATATGTACGTGAGCCCGGCGGATTCGAAAAGTTGGGAGGAGGACGTGCTGGGCAGCGACGTGTTGATGAATGGGGATACCCAGCGCGTGACGCTAACGGGGTATAAAAGTCCCTTATTCGATATTCGCTTGGTCGACGAGGACGATGACAGCTATACCTTCTGGAACGTCGATGTTTCTACCCAAGATATCGTGGTGACGCTGGATAATCTGGACTAATAACGGGCAAGCGGCTTGCAACCCATTGGGAAGCAAGTGTTTTGCTATCAGCATGTTCTGCGTGCTTATTGCGCTACAGATTAAGCACTGGAATCACTGAAAACAAAGCCAAGCAAACTCATCTACGAAGACTAATCGACAATAATTATTTCGACTAAAGTGGTTAGACTTTGGTTGTAATTGCCGCCAATTTACTGGACTAATGGCCTATTGCAGTGAATAAAGGGCACCCTAAAAGCCAGCGGCGCTGGCGAAAAATGCCATAGGGACAGCTAAGTCCTGAGCCCTTTCGTTCACCCTGACTGCGAGCGGTACTTCCATAATGCGCAGAACTGCCACGATGACGCTGTGGGATCAGCTTTGGCACTCCCACGACCAAGTTAAAAATCTCCTGATGTGTGCGTTGCCGACCTCAAGTACGGGTGGCGCTGCATCTCGCGGAGAAGCACACGACGCCCAAGACGACAGCCATGGAAATGGCGGGCACTCTCCACGCCCACCGGCGTATAACCGGCCGCAGAAGATTGGCTTGGTGCTGGGCCCTTTGCTGTTTGCTTTGGTCGTGATGTTTTTCCACCCCGCCGGCTTGAGCTTCGAAGGGCGCATGGTGCTGGCAACTACTTTATGGGTGGCGGTGTGGTGGATTACCGAGGCCATTCCTATCCCGGTGACGTCACTGCTGCCCATTATTCTGCTGCCGATTACCGGAGTGCTGGAGAGCAGTGCCGTAACGGCGGCGTACGGTAACCCGATTATTTTCCTGTTCCTGGGCGGCTTTATGATCGCCTTGGCAATGGAGAAGTGGGATCTGCACAAGCGCATCGCGCTGTCGATTATCTCCTTGCTAGGCACCAGCATTAACAGCATCGTGTTTGGCTTTATGGCGGCCACGGGCTTCTTGTCCATGTGGGTATCCAATACCGCTGCCGTCATGATGATGCTGCCCATTGGCACTGCCATTGTCTACCAGGTGACCCAGGAGCTGAACAAAACCGAAGGAGATCACAGTGCCGAGATTGATAAGTTCAGTAAGTCGCTGATTTTTGGCGTGGGCTACGGGGGCACCATTGGCGGTTTGGGCACGCTCATTGGCACGCCGCCGAACATTATCCTGGCGGCGATCGTGAACGAGCTGTTCGGTGTCGAGATTTCGTTCGCGGGCTGGCTGATGTTTGCCTTCCCGGTGGTAGTGACGCTGCTGGTGATTGGCTGGGTGATGCTCACACGCTTCATTTATCCGATCAAGCTCGCCAAATTGCCGGGCGGCCGAGCGCTGATCCGCAAAGAGAAAGAAGCGCTGGGTAGGATCACCTTCGAAGAGAAGGCGGTGCTCGGTGTGTTCCTGTTTGCCGCGTTTTTCTGGATTACCCGCTCGTTCCTATGGCAGGGGCAGATCCTGACGATCCCCGGCATTAACGACACCATGATTGCGATTACCGCTGCCGTGGCGCTGTTTCTCATTCCTTCTCCCAACAAAGGTGGCTGCCTGCTGGGGTGGGATGTGGCCAAAGACGTACCGTGGGGTATCTTGCTGCTGTTCGGCGGCGGCTTGGCGATTGCCGCAGGTTTTGGCTCATCGGGTCTGGCTTCCTGGATTGGCGGCCAAATGAGCGTGCTAGAAGGCGTCAACTTCCTGCTGGTCATTTTGCTGGCGACAGGCATGGTGCTATTTTTGACCGAGATTACCTCCAACACGGCCACAGCGACGATGATTTTGCCGGTGCTAGCCTCATTGGCGCTGGCGCTTGATATTCATCCGTTCGTGCTGATGGTGCCAGCGGCCATGGCGGCCAACTGCGCCTTCATGCTACCGGTAGGCACCCCACCCAATGCGATCATCTTCTCCACGGGTAAAATCAAAATCATCGAGATGGTGCGCAACGGTTTCTGGCTCAACATCATTGCGATGCTGTTGATCGTGGCCGCGGTCTACTTCCTGCTGCCGATGCTGTGGGGCGTGGATCTCACCACCTACCCGGATGCGTTTAGAGACTAACCCGCGACGTGTTCCGCATTAATCGCCCCGCCTCATGCGGGGCTTTTTCATGGGTGAAACGCAGGCGCGGTTGCTATGATGACCGCACACTTTTTTCATCGAGCCTGTCATGCGATTACTTCATACCGCCGATTGGCATTTAGGGCGGCTATTTCACAACCTTTCCCTGCTGGAAGACCAGCGTCATGTGTTGCAGCAGCTGCTGGAGATCATCGACCGCGAGCAGGTGGATGCCGTGCTGGTGGCGGGCGATATTTACGACCGCTCGGTGCCCCCGGCAGCGGCGGTCACGCTGTTGGATGAGGTCTTAGGCGAGCTGTGCGAGAAGCGCGGCCTGCCGGTCGTGATGATTTCCGGTAATCACGACGGTGCCGAGCGGTTGGGGTTTGGCGCCCGCCACCTGCGCCAGGCCGGGCTGCATATTCTCACCGACCTAGCCACCTGCGACCAGCCGGTCACGCTCACGATTGGCGATGACACAGTGGATGTGTTCGGCATCCCCTACGCGGACCCAGAGTACGTGCGCAGCGCGTTTGGCGTGGACGTGCGCGACTTCGATAGCGCCCACCGCTACCTGCTGGAGCGCATTGAGGCACAGCGACAGCCGGGCCGCCCGACGCTACTGATGAGCCACTGCTTTGTCGATGGCGGCACCGCCAGCGACTCCGAGCGCCCGCTCACCCTAGGCGGTGCCGAAAGCGTGGCGTGGGAACCCATGCAGAGTTTCGACTACGTGGCATTGGGCCACCTTCACGGCCCCCAGGTTCGCGGTGGGGAGCACATTCGCTATAGCGGCTCGCTGCTGAAGTACAGCTTTTCCGAAGCCACCCAGCGCAAAGGCGTCACCCTTGTTGAGGTGGGCAGCGAAGGTGTCACTCAAATAGCCCACCATCCGCTGCTGCCCCGCCGGGACGTGCGCGTGCTGGAAGGTGAGCTGGCTCAGCTGCTGGCCCAAGGGGCCGCTGACCCCCACGCCGATGACTATCTGCTGGTGCGCCTCACCGACCGTCACGCCATTCTCGACCCCATGGGTAAGCTGCGGGCGGTGTACCCCAACGTGCTGCACCTGGAAAAGCCCGGCATGCTGGAAGCAAAAGGCCGCCAACAGCTAGGCCGCGAGCGGCTTGCGTTCAGCGCGCTGGATATGTTCAGCGACTTCTTCACTCAAACCAGCGGCGAGCCAATGAGCGACGCCCAGGCCCGTGCCATGAGCGAGTTGATCACCACCCTGAGTCGCGAGCAGGAGGGCCAAGCATGACGCCATTAACGCTGACCATGCAGGCTTTTGGCCCCTTTGCGGGCAGGGAGACGATTGATTTTACTGCGCTAGGCAGAAGCCCGCTGTTTCTGATTAACGGCCCCACCGGCGCGGGTAAAAGCTCGATCCTCGATGCGATTTGTTTTGCTTTGTACGGCCAAACCACCGGCAACGAGCGGGACGCCGTTCAAATGCGCTGCGATCAGGCGGATGCCTCTCTGCTCACCGAAGTCAGCCTGACGTTTCGCCTGCGTGATGCCATGTATCGGGTGCGCCGAGTGCCTCTGCAGGAGCGCCCCAAAGCCAGCGGCGAAGGCACAACGACACAAACCGCAGAAGCCCAGCTGTGGCGACTCACTCCAGAAGGCGAGGAGGACGAGTGCCTAGTGGCGCGTAAGGTCACCGACGCCACGGCCGAGCTGCAAGCGCTAATAGGCCTAGACGCCAATCAGTTTCGTCAGGTGATGGTGCTCCCCCAGGGTAAGTTCCGCGAACTACTGCTGGCAGGCTCCAAAGAGCGCGAAGTCATTTTCTCCCAGCTGTTTCAAACCCAGGTGTTCCAGCGTATTGAAGAGCGCCTGCGCACTCAGGCTAATCAAATCGAGCGGGCGGTGAGCGATCATCGCCAGCATATCAATGGCATTCTTGCCGGGGGGGGAGCTTGAGAGCGAAGCCGCGTTGGCGCAAGAGCTGGAAGCGCTGGTGCCACAGGTAGACCAAGCACGAGAAGGCTTTGAAACCGCGCAGCGAAAGCGCCGACTTGCCGAACAGCAGCGCGATGAGGCCCTGGCGCTACAGCGCCAATTTGAGGCGCGGGACGCGCTGGCAGCCGATAAAGCCCGTCATCTTGAGCAGCGCGCTGAGGTAGACAATAGCCAAGCGCGGTTAGCGCAGAGTACCCATGCCCAGGCGCTGCGCCCCCAGAAAGTCGCTCTAGACCAAGCGCAGCAGGCGTTGGCTACCGCCCACGATGAGCAGCGCCAAGCAAACGCTGCGTTAATCACGCGGCATTTTCACGCTGAACAGGCACAGCAGGCGCTAGAGACGGCATGCCAGCAGCAGGCGGAGCTCCCCGTAATGAGGGAGCGGCACCGCCAGCTGGGCGAGTTTATCCAGAAAAGCCAGCAGCTCAGTGAACTGCAGGAGCACTTTCAAACAGCTCAGGCCGTTTGGCAACAGGCCGATGAGGCGCTTAAGCGCGATGAGCAGCAGCTAGATGGCATTCGCCAGCAAGGCGAAGCCATCGGCGTTCACCTGGAACGCTTGCAGAGTGAGTTTCAGCAACTGGCGAGCGCCCCCGCTGAGCTAACCCGCCATCACCACCTGCTAGCCCTGCGCCAAGAGCTGGATGAACTCACCCAGCGGCACCAGGCATTAACCACGCAACAGCTGCAGGCTAAAAACGCGCTCAGCCACCAGCAAGGCGAGACCAAGCGTGCCGAACGCTACGCCACTGAGCAGGAGATGCGCTGGCACCAGGGCCAGGCCGCGCTGTTAGCGCTGACCCTTGAGCAGGATGCCCCCTGCCCGGTGTGTGGTAGCCTGGAGCATCCCGCCCCAGCGATAAATCGCGCCGAGTTGGTCACCCAGGCACAGGTGGAAGAGGCCAGAGCGGCGCAAGAACAGGCCCGTCAAGCGCTACAACGGGCAGAGCGCCATCACCATCAGCTCACCCAACAGATCGATAGCCACGCAGAGCAGGCCCAGCGACTGAATCAGCAGTTAGGGGAGTGGGTGAGTCAACCGCTGTCTGCTTTGCAAAATGCCTATGAAGACCTGCGCCGCCAGGTGCAGCGCCGAGAGCAGGTTGACGCTGAGATTCGCCAACAGACCGAAGCCCGGGACGCGCTGCGACGTGAGTGGGGCACACTGGATAAGCAGCTTAAAGCCCAACGTCCTGAGGTGGAAAAGGCAAAAGAGCGCGCGTTACGCCTAGAGAGTCAGCGTGATCAGCTGAGCCAATCGCTGCCGGAAGACGCCCGTTATCCCGAAGCAATGCGCCAAACCCTGGCCGAGCTGGAGCAGCACATCGCCCAGCTTGAAAAAGCCTGGGAGAGCGCCCAGCAAGCGCTTTCGACTAGCCAGACCCAACTGGCGCGGGCGGAAGAGCAGTTACGCGGGGCGAACGAGCGGGTCGAGCGTAGCGAGCAGTCGCTTCAGCAGGCTCACGCCGAGTGGCAGTCCGCGCTGCAGGCTAGCCCCTTTGCTGATGAGGCGGAATATCAGGCTGCCCAACTGAATGATGCCCAGCGGCACGAGCTGACGCATCGGGTGGAGGCGTATCAACGCCGCTTGGCCGAGCTTGAGGGCGCGCTAGAGAATTACCAAACCCAGCTGGCGGAAAAAACGCCGCCGGATCTTGCCGCGCTGACTGCCCAGGCTGAAAGTGCACAGGCTCAAGAAAACAGCCAGCTAGAGTCTTGGCGGCAACTGGATGGGCGATTAACCACGCTGCAAAACATTCACCAAAAGCTGACGGCTGCCCACGCCTCCCAGGCGGAGCTGGAAGCCCAATACCAGCTGTGGGGCACGCTCAGTGAAGTCGCCAATGGCCGCACCGGCCATCGCATTAGCCTGCAGCGCTTCGTACTGGGCGTGCTGCTGGATGATGTGTTGATTCAAGCGTCTGAGCGTTTGGTGCGCATGAGCCGTGGGCGATACCAGTTGGTGCGCCGGGAAGACCCCTCTAAAGGCAATAAAGCGTCTGGCCTTGAGCTGGACGTGGCTGATACCTACACCGGCAAAAATCGCCCGGTGGCCACGCTCTCTGGTGGGGAGTCGTTTATGGCGGCGCTGTCGCTGGCGCTGGGGCTTTCTGATGTGGTGCAGGCTTACGCGGGCGGTATTCAGCTCGATACGCTATTTATTGATGAAGGCTTTGGCAGCCTGGACCAAGACGCCTTGGATCAAGCCATTGCCATGCTGAGCGAGCTGCAAATGAGCGGCCGCATGATTGGGATTATTTCCCACGTCAGCGAACTCAAAGAGCAGATGCCGGTTCGTATTGAGGTGAGCGCTAGCCGTCATGGCAGTTCGGTCGAGGTGAAAGGGGCGCTGAGCTAAGCGCTAGCGCGGGGTTAATTCATGCTGCATTCATGTAGTATGCGTTATAACAAGGGTTAAACGACCCGCGTTCGACCCGTCGAATGAATGTTTATTGAGGAGTGCAAGGATGAACGCAAGCAAAATTCTACAGCAGCTGATGAGCCAGGCCAGTGGTAGCAAAGGCAGCAGCGGCGGCATGGATGTCAAAGGCGTGATTGATGGGCTCTCCCGCCATTTAGGCGGTAATAGCAGCCAAGGTACGCGTCAAAGCAGCGGTTCCAGCGGTTTTGATGTGAAAAGCCTGCTGGGCGGCGGTGCCCTGGGCATGCTGGTGGGTTCAAAACGTGGCCGCAGCATGGGCGGTAAAGCGTTGAAATATGGCGCGATTGCGGGTGTAGGCATGCTGGCGTGGAAAGCGTGGCAAAGCTCTCAGGAAAAGAAAGGAGCGGCGACCCAATCCTCATCAGAAGGCGAGCGTGTCGAGGTGTTAAGCGGTGAGTATCAAGAGCGCCGCAGCCTGGAGCTGTTGCAGGCAATGATCATGGCCGCCCGGGCGGATGGTCATATCGATGAGCAGGAACAGGCGCTAATCACCGATCAGATTGATGCCCTAGGCGCGGATCAGGAGATGCACCGCTGGGTGGAACAGCAGCTAAAAGCGCCGCTGGATGCTCAGGCTCTCGCCCGTGAAGCGGATTCCCCCCAGGCGGCCCGCGAGATGTACCTGATCAGCGTGGCAGTGATTGACGACCAAAACCCCATGGAGCGGGCTTGGCTGGATCAACTCGCCAGCGCGCTAAACCTAACGCCAGAAATGGCGGCGGAGCTTGAACGTCAGGCACAGCAGGCTGGCTAATGCTCGATACGTTTAATTTTTGGCTAGCTACCGGCTTTGGGCTGGGGCTAGCGCCCGTTGCGCCAGGCACTTTTGGTTCATTGATTGGCTTGCCACTGGCGTGGTGGCTCTTGGGCCGCTCAACCGGGCAGCAGGCGGTCATCATCGCGCTGATGCTGATAGCGGCCGTGCCGGTCTGTCATATCGCTGCGTGGCATTATGATGGCCTGGACCATGGCAGCATCGTTGCCGATGAGTACGTCGCTTTTCCGCTCGCGGTGCTAGGGCTAAAAGCCGCTCGCCATCCATTGGTTCTGGCCCTGGCGTTTGGCGTCTACCGCTTTTTTGATGCTTTAAAACCGCCGCCTATTCATTTAGCGGAGTATGTCACCGGTGGGTTGGGCATTGTGTTGGATGATGTGATTGCCGCGCTGGTAAGCTGGCTGGTGGTCGCGCTGATAGTGATGCTATGGCAGCGTTGGCAGCAGAAAATCGTCTAACGCCACTTTTAAATACGCTACCCATAAAAAAATGCCGCAGGTCATAAACGACACTGCGGCGTTTTTATGGATTAGCCCATCGTAAGCCGATGGGCTTGGCGGTGTTAGCTTTGCACCACAATCACCGATTTAATGTTGACGAACTCGTGCATACCAAAGCCGCCGTGCTCACGGCCGTAGCCGGAATCTTTCACGCCGCCAAACGGCATTTCAGGCGTTGCCACACCAAAGCCGTTGATAAACACCATGCCGGTATCGAAATACTTGCTGGCAAGCTCGGTGGCGCGCTTCACGTCTTTGGAGATGATGCCGCCGCCCAAGCCGTAGCGGCTGTCGTTGGCGATGCGCATGGCATCTTCATCATCTTTGGCACGAATCAACGCGGCAACCGGGCCAAACAGCTCGTCGTCATAGGCGGGCTGGCCGGGGGTGACGTTATCCAGCACGGTGACCGGGTAGAATGCCCCTTTACCTTCTGGTTTTTCGCCACCGCAGAGGATTTTTGCGCCTTTACGCACGCTCTCTTCCACCTGTTTGTGAAGGCCGTCACGAAGATCGACACGGGCCATCGGGCCTAGGTCGCTATCTTCTTTGGTCGGGTCGCCCGCTTTTAAGTCCTTCATGCGTGCCACGTAGCGCTCTTTAAACGCTTCGTAGTTCTTTTCGGTGACCACAAAGCGTTTTGCCGCTACGCAGGTTTGGCCGCCGTTAAACACGCGGCCAGTGACGCAGGTATCCACCGCCACGTCCAGGTCGGCATCGTCCAGCACTAAGTAGGCATCGTTGGAGCCTAGCTCCAGTACGGTCTTTTTGAGATGCTCGGCGGCTTTAGCAGCCACTTTGCGGCCAGCGCCGTCGCTGCCTGTCAAGGTCACGCCACGCACGGCTTTATGGGCGATGACAGTGTCGGAAACATCGTGTGAAATCAGCAGTGTGCGGAAAACGTTTTCCGGCAGGCCCGCTTCGCGGTAAATTTTTTCCAGCAGCAGGCCGCTGCCCGTTACGTTTTCAGCGTGTTTTAGCAGCACGCTGTTACCCGCCATAATATTGGCGATGGAGTAGCGCACCACTTGGTAAGCAGGGAAGTTCCACGGCTGAATGCCGTAAATCACGCCCATGGGGGAATAGGTAACAATACCGCGCTCGCCGTTACCGGGTTTACGCTCTTCATCGGCCAGCTTGGTGGGGCCATGTTCGGCGGTGTAATCACAAATACCGACGCAAAGATCCACTTCCTGGCGCGCTTGCGAGGGCAGCTTACCCATCTCTTTAACCATCAGGTCGGCAAGCTCTTCTTTATGCGCATTCATTGCTTCGCCAATCGCTTTCACCACCTTGGCGCGGTGCTCTAGCGGCTTGAGCCGCCAATCCAGAAACGCCTCATGACTGGCCTCGACTATCTGCTTGGCCTGGCTTTCATCCATCAGCGTGTAGGTCTCAAGCGTTTCGCCGGTGGTCGGGTTCACTGTCGTAATGGTGTTGCTCATAAGATCTCCTATCTTTAGATCAACGGGGCGCTCAATCAAGTAGAGCAGTCCTTTAGCCGACTGGTCTATTAATGCTGACTTTCTACCTTAGTAGAGAAATGGTGTTTTGCCCAAATGAATAATTAGCCATTTAATAACGCTCACGTTGGGGCAAGTCGCATAGGAAATCGTTCCATAAAAAAAACGCCAAGGCGGATAAAGCGTCTTGGCGCTTTTGAGGGTAACGGAGAGGGTTACTTGTCAGGTTCCGCTTCCTTACAGCGACCTTAGACGATGCGGCCACACCGTATCGAGGGTGTCTAGTGCGGCTTTAATCGTGGGCTCGGTGGCGCGGTCGCTGCGCCAGATCAGGCTTAATGCGCAGGGCAGGCGAACGTTGTCCGCCACCGCCAAGCCGCTCTCTTGGCGTTCGGCCATGGCCAGCGCGTCTCGCGCTAGGCTCAGGCCCACGCCTGCTCTGACTAAATCCAGCATACACGCCTCTTGGTCGACCTGGGCAACACGGTTCGGGGTCGCGCCGCTTGCGGCCAGCGCTCGCTTGAGTAGCCGGGAGTGCGCTGACACGGTGGGGGTCACAATCCAGGGCAGTTGCGCAAGCGCCTCCCAGCGGGTGTCGGCAAGTTTGGCTTCCCAGCCCGGCGGTGCCACCACGTGGTAGTGAAAGTGGGTTAACTCTCGCCATGCTAGCGTAGGATTGCCAGTGCCTTCGCCGGGCGGGGCGAGAAAAAAGCCCACATCTAACTCCCCCTGCTCCACGTTGCCCAATACGCTGCCGCTCATGCTGTGGTGAAGCTCGGTTTCCAGCTGTGGCGCACGGGCCATCAAGCGGCTGAGAAAATCGCCCAAACGAATAAATTCCGGGTCAACAATGGTCCCAATGCGCAGCTTGCCCCGCAGCGTGCTGTGTAACGCGCTGGCGCTCTGCTCAAAGGCCAGCGCGCTGGCCAGGGCATTTTCAGCGGCCGGTAGCAAGGCGTAACCATCGGCAGTCAGCGTTAACCCTTGTGGGCGGCGGGTAAACAGCGTTAGGCCCAGATGCAGCTGTAGCTGCTTCAACTTTAGGCTAACCGCGGGCTGGGTCAAATGAAGCTGCTCGGCCGCCTTTGAGACGCTGCCGGTATGGGCAACGGCCACAAAGGCCCGCAGCGTGGCGTACTCCTGCATGGTGGTGAACCTTCATTGTTATGTTATTAGCAAAGCTTATATCTGGGTTAAAAATTACTCAATTGCTTGGCCTGTTAGGCGGGGTAGTCTAGTGATCATCCTCCGATCACTTAAGCTTTTGTTATAAAGGTAGCGACAATGACAACCAACGCCATCCATCATTTTATTAACGGCCAACGCAGCGAAGGCGCCTCCGGCAGCGCCCAGGATGTCTTCAACCCTGCCACTGGGCAGGTCACTGGCCGCGTTGCCCTGGCTTCGGCCGCCGATGTGGACACCGCCGTGCAAGCCGCCCAGGCGGCATTTCCAGCCTGGGCCGATACGCCGCCCATTCGCCGTGCTCGGGTCATGTTCAAATTTCTGGAGCTGCTAAACGCCAATAAAGATGCCCTGGCCGAAGCAATCACCAAAGAGCACGGCAAGGTATTTACCGATGCCCAGGGCGAAGTGGCACGGGGTATTGATATTGTCGAGTTTGCCTGCGGTATTCCCCAGCTATTAAAGGGTGATTACACCGAGCAGGTCAGCACCGGCATTGATAATTGGACCGTGCGTCAGCCGCTGGGCGTAGTGGCGGGTATTACGCCATTTAACTTCCCGGCAATGGTGCCGATGTGGATGTTCCCCATCGCCATTGCTGCCGGTAACACCTTTATTCTCAAGCCCAGCCCGCTGGACCCTAGCGCTTCGCTGATGATTGCCGACCTGTTGCAGCAGGCGGGCCTGCCGGATGGCGTGTTCAACGTGGTGCAGGGCGACAAGGACTCCGTGGAAGCGCTGATCGATCATTCGGAGGTGAAGGCGCTCTCGTTCGTCGGCTCCACGCCCATTGCCAACCTGATTTACGAGCGCGGTGCCAAACACGGCAAACGTGTGCAGGCACTGGGTGGGGCGAAAAACCATATGGTGGTGATGCCAGACGCCCATCTGGATAAAGCAGTGGATGCGCTGATTGGCGCCGCCTACGGCAGTGCGGGCGAGCGCTGCATGGCGATTAGCGTGGCCGTGCTGGTCGGCGATGTGGCCGATAAAGTCGTGCCGATGCTCACCGAGCGGGCTAAGGCGCTGAAAGTCAAAGATGGCATGCAGCTGGATGCGGAGATGGGGCCCATCGTGACCCGCCAAGCGCATCAGCGGATCACCGGGTACATCGAAAAGGGCGTGGCAGAAGGCGCTCAGCTTATTGTCGATGGCCGCGAGTTTGATAGCACCCAAGCGGGCGAGGGCTGTGCTGACGGTTTCTGGATGGGCGGCACGCTGTTCGACCACGTCACGCCGGAGATGACTATCTATAAAGAGGAGATATTTGGCCCGGTGCTGGTATGCGTGCGCGTGCCGGATGTGGCGACCGCCATTCAACTGATTAACGATCACGAGTTTGGCAACGGGGTGAGCTGTTTTACCGAAAGCGGCAGCGTCGCCCGTGAATTTGGCCGCCGGATTCAGGTGGGCATGGTCGGCATCAACGTACCGATTCCGGTGCCTATGGCGTGGCACGGCTTTGGCGGCTGGAAGCGCTCGCTGTTTGGCGATACCCACGCTTACGGCGAAGAGGGTGTGCGCTTCTACACCAAACAGAAGTCGATCATGCAGCGCTGGTCGGACTCCATCGACGCGGGTGCAGAGTTTGTGATGCCGACGGCGAAGTAACGCCTGACCGTTACGGGAGCCAAGCCCATGCCAACAAATACAACCACTTATCCCACCGCAGAAGCATTTGATTACATCGTGGTTGGCGCAGGCACCGCAGGGTGCCTGATGGCCAATCGGCTAAGCGCCGACCCCAATAATCGGGTGCTGCTGATTGAGGCGGGCGGTCGGGATAACTACCGCTGGATTCATATTCCGGTGGGCTACCTTTATTGCATTAATAATCCGCGCACCGACTGGCTGTTTCGTACCGAGCCGGACAAGGGGCTTAATGGCCGCTCGCTGATCTACCCCCGAGGTAAAACCCTGGGGGGCTGCTCCAGCATCAACGGCATGATCTACATGCGCGGCCAAGCGCGGGATTACAACCACTGGGCGGAGGTTACCGGTAGCGACGAGTGGCGCTGGGAGAACTGCCTGCCGGACTTTATCAAACACGAAAACCACTACCGGCTGGATGAAGGCAGCGACGGTGATGAGACTCACCGTGCTTTTCATGGCCATGGCGGCGAGTGGCGGGTCGAGAAGCAGCGCCTGAAATGGGAAGTGTTGGATGACTTTGCCGAAGCAGCGGTGCAGGCGGGAATTCCACGCACCGACGACTTCAACCGGGGTAGTAATGAAGGGGTTGCCTATTTTGAGGTAAACCAACGTGACGGCTGGCGTTGGAATACCGCCAAGGCATTTTTGCGTAGCGCGCTAAAGCGGGACAACTTGACGCTTTGGCACTCTACCCAGGTGAATCGGCTCTGCTTTGATGAGGAGCAGCCAACGCTTCGTTGCACTGGGGTAGAAGTGGTGCGCAGCGGTAAGCCCCAGCGTGTTCAGGCGAGAAAAGAAGTGGTGCTGTGTGCGGGGGCCATTGGCTCGCCCCACCTTTTGCAGCTATCGGGTATCGGGCCTGCTGAGCATCTACGCGAGCACGGCATTGAGGTAGTGCACGACCTGCCTGGGGTAGGTGAAAACCTGCAAGATCATCTCCAGATTCGCTCGGTGTATCGTGTCAGTAATGCCAAAACGCTCAATGCTATTGTCAGTACGCTGTGGGGCAAGGCGGGGATTGGCTGGGAGTACGTGACCAAGCGCACCGGGCCGATGAGCATGGCGCCTTCGCAGCTTGGCGCATTTACCCGCAGTTCTGACGATCAGCCGTATCCCAATATTCAGTATCACGTGCAGCCGCTCAGCCTAGAGGCCTTTGGGCAGCCGCTGCATCCGTATCCGGCCATTACGGCGAGCGTATGTAACTTGAATCCTACCAGCCGAGGAACGGTGCGTTTGAAAAGCGCCGACCCGCGTCAAGCACCGGCGATTTCTCCGAACTATCTCAGCACGCCGGAGGATCGCAAGGTGGCGGCTGATTCGCTACGGGTAACCCGGCGTATCGCCGAACAGCCTGCCTTCGCTAAATATTTGCCTGAAGAGGTAAAGCCGGGCGTTGAGTATCAAACCGATGACGAGCTAACGCGGCTAGCGGGAGATATTGGCACGACGATTTTTCACCCGGTCGGCACCACGCGGATGGGCAAACGTGATGACCCAATGGCGGTAGTGGATGAAAAATTGCGGGTACTTGGGGTGGTGGGATTACGGATCGCGGACGCGGGCGTAATGCCTACCATCACCAGTGGAAACACCAATTCGCCCACGTTAATGATCGCTGAAAAAGCCGCTGGATGGATTTTTAAAGAAAATTCATTGCATTGACATTTTTTTTCATCATAGTGTTGACGTGCGGCTTGGTTAAGCGCATGCTGAATGCAGTTGGTTAGCAAGTCGAACGTTGTCAGCAGTATCGAAACGCTCTAGCGTTGAGTCTGGTGAAAGTTTCTTGTTCTACCCACTGCAACTCGGGTATTACCCGGCTCTACATTAAGCTTTATCGAGGATTTCGATCATGGCAACTGGTACCGTTAAGTGGTTTAACGACACTAAAGGCTTCGGCTTCATTTCTCCGGACGACAATGGCGACGACCTGTTCGCGCACTTCTCCGAAATTCAAGCTGACGGCTTCAAAACTCTGCAAGACGGCCAGAAGGTTTCCTTCGACGTCACTCAGGGTAAAAAAGGCCTTCAGGCTTCCAACATCAAAGTTCTGGGTTAATTCCAGCTTGATGTTCGCCGCTAACACTTGATGTTAGTGAGCTAGAAAACCCCGCCTTGAGCGGGGTTTTTGTTCGTGGATTATTATCTGCCCCACGCCTATATTCTATTTTGTTCTTACTGTGTTTCTAAAAATAACTTTTTAGAATATCTGCTAGGCGGCACAATGCCCTTCATATTGTTCGGTTATGTCAGTTGAGTGGGCTTGAGAAAGGATGTGGGGTTATGTCGCTGGATGCTTGGATTGCAGTAGGAGTCGTGCTGACTATCTTCCCGTTGATGGCGTTGTCACGCCTAGGGCCAGATATCATTTTAATGGGCGCGGTGGTGGTGCTGATGACGCTTGGCGTGATTGACCCACAGCAGGCGTTGGGTGGATTCTCTAATAGTGGCCTGTTTACTGTGGCGTTTATGTACGTGCTGGTGGCCAGTATTCGTGAAACGGGCGGTATCGATCTTATTATTCGCTACGTGCTGGGGCGGCCAACCAGCGAGCGCGGCGCGCTAACACGTCTATTGTTACCTGTGGCATCGCTCAGCGGTTTTCTCAATAACACCCCGGTGGTGGCGACGTATATTCCCGCCGTCATGAGCTGGAGCCGCCGTGTGCGGCTTTCCCCACAGCGCTTGCTCATGCCGCTGAGCTTTGCCTCTATTTTAGGCGGTACTATCACGCTATTTGGTACCAGCACTAACTTGGTAGTGCATGGGCTACTGATCGAGCGCTACCCTGATTTGGCCATGGGGTTATTCGACTTGGCGTGGGTAGGCATTCCGGTCGCGGTAGCGGGCTTGGCTTATCTTATTTTCCTTGCCCCGCGTTTATTACCCGCCCGTGGCGGCACGGCTAAAGCCTTTGCCAATCCTCGCGAGTTCACTATTGAAATGGAAGTAGACCCGGCAGGGGTACTGGTCGACCGCACGGTCGAAGAGGCGGGGCTGCGCCACTTGCAGGAGCTGTTCCTTGTCGAGATCGAGCGCGTCGGTAACGTGGTCAGCGTAGTTGGGCCAGGGGAGCAGCTCAAAGGTGGGGATCGTTTGGTGTTCGTGGGCACCTCGGATGCCGCTGTGGAGCTTCAGCAGATTCGTGGGCTGATCCCTTCTCGGGATGGCGCTTCTAGCCTAGAAAAAGAGTTCAAAGAGCGCCGTTTGGTCGAGGCGGTGGTCTCCAATCAATGCCAGTTTATTGGCCAGCGGATTCGTGATGGTCGATTTAGAACGCTATACGGCGCCGCCGTGCTGGCGATTTGCCGCGGCGGCGAGCGCGTGACGGGGAACCTCGGCCAAGTGCGCTTGCAGCCCGCCGATGTATTGCTGTTAGAGGCACGCCCGCCGTTTATCGAGCGCCATCGGCAGTCTAAAGATTTCTTACTGATCAGCGAGCTAAACGGCTCTGCGCGGCCCATTCATGAGAAGGCCCCGCTGGCCTGGGGGATTTTGCTAGGCGCGGTGCTGCTGGCTGCGTTTGGTGTTCTGAGCATGCTCAATGCCGCCATGCTGGGGGCGGCGATGGCGCTGCTGACCGGTTGTTGCACAGTGGGGGCAGCTAAGCGGGGCCTAGATACTCAGGTATTATTAACCATTGCCGCCTCGTTTGGGGTGGGGGCAGCGTTACAGTCTTCAGGTGCAGCGGGTGCCATGGCAGGCAGTGTGCTGTCATGGGTGGCAGGCAGCCCGTGGCTGCTGCTGATTGGCACTTACTGCGTGGTGGCGCTACTCACGGAGCTAGTGACCAACAACGCCGCGGCGGTGATTATTTTTCCGGTGGTCATGGCGGCTGCTGAAAGTCTCGGCGTGAGCCCCATGCCATTTGTGGTGTCTGTGATGTTTGCTGCCTCGGCCAGTTTTCTGACCCCGATCGGCTACCAAACCAACTTGATGGTGCATGGTCCTGGTGGCTATCGAGTCAGTGATTTTTTACGTGTTGGTGGTGGTTTAAACGTACTGACCGGTGTGATTGCGGTCACGCTGATTCCATTGGTGTGGCCGTTTTAAGCGGTTAATGTCTCGCTCCCCGCGCTGCTTTAGGCTAGGGTGACGCTTTTAATATCAGTAAGGAAATAACCCATGACAGCCCCAGGCGAACTGATTATTGAGCCAAAAAATGGTCAACCCGCCGATGCGTGTGTGTTTATTATTCATGGCCTAGGTGCCGATGGGCATGATTTTGAACCCCTAGTGCCCGCCTTAGCGCTGCCAGAAAGCGCCAACGTGCGTTTTATTATGCCCCATGCGCCGCGCCTGCCGGTCACTATTAACGGCGGTATGGTGATGCCTGCTTGGTACGACATTCTGGCGATGGATTTGGGCCGCCGGGTTGATGAAGTTCAGCTGAAAAAATCCGCCGAGCGTATTCAGGCGCTGATTCAAGAGCAGATCGATCAGGGTATCGATAGCCAGCGGATCATCGTGGCGGGTTTCTCCCAAGGCGGCGCGGTGGCGTATCAGGCTGCGCTCTCGTTCCCGCAGCCGCTAGGCGGGCTGCTGGCGATGTCGACCTACTTTGCTACTGCCGACAGCATTGAACTTGCCGAGGCCAACCGCCATATCCCCCTTGAGGTGCATCATGGTAACTTTGACCCCATCGTGCCTGAAACGCTTGGCCGCTCTGGCGCCGAGCGCCTCAAGGCGCTCGGTTACTCGGTGAACTATCGTCAATATCCCATGGCCCACGCGCTCTGCCCGCAGCAGGTCAACGATATCGGCAGGTGGTTGAGCGAACGGCTCGCGTAGTACGGCCTCCTTTTTCGCTGGCCAATGCACAGGATAGGCGGAGGCACTTCATGATGTCGGTGGATATATTGGAAGCTGGGCTGGCGCTTTGCCTGGTGGCAGTGGCGCTTGCCTGTCTGTTGGACCGCCATCTGCGGCGGACCTGTCGGCTGTTTTTGCTGTTCACGCTGCTGATGAGCCTGGCCTGGTGGCAGTGGCAGGCGCCCTTGCTGGGGCTGATGGAGCTGGTGCTGGGGGGCGCGCTCACCGGCGGCAGCTTCTTCTATGCCCTGAAGGCATTTCCCTCGGCTCACCCGGAGGCTGCCCACTACGACCGAGTGCAGCACGGGGCCGGGCATGTCATCAGTCGTGGGCTGCTGGCGCTGGCGTGGAGCGTGATGATCGGCGCCGCGCTGCGCTACCTCTTGCCCGACATGGTCTACTCGTTGAGCGAACACCCCTTGATGCTGGCGGCGGTCGTCATGGTCTCGGCGGCCATGGGGGCTTTTGCACTGCATCGACATTGGCTGCGTCGGCTGATGGCCTTCAATGTGCTGGGGTCGGGTGTGTTTCTGCTGTTGGCAGGCATGGTAGGCCCCTTGCCCAATGCCCAGGCGCTGATTGGCGTGGGCTTGCTGATTGCCTGGCTGGGCACCCTGCTGGGCGTGCTGTTGATACGACATCTGCTGCAGCTGGAAGGGGTGTCGGCCCTGGTCGATGAGCAGCCAGCCCCCCTGGCCCCTCGTGAGGCTTCACAATGAGCTGGCGTTTTGGCTTGCATGACAGCACTTTCGAGCCGTTGTGGTCGACCCACTGGGCGCTGCTGGTCGTTCTGCTGCTACCTACCCTGATAGGCCTGCTGGGGGCCTGGTTGCGTCCCGCGCGCATGATGCCCGTACTGCTGGCCTGTACGCCGGTGCTGGTAGCAGGCCTGTGGATGGTCATGGATGCCCAGCAGGCGGGCGTGTTGCGCTGGCAATGGCAGCTGGCAGGGGTGGAGTTGGCGCTGCGCTTCAGTGGCGTGAGCGGCTTCATGCTGCTGATTACCCAGTGGGTCGCGTTGGCCGCTGCGCTGTATACCCCTGGGCACTTGGCGCTTTCCTGGCCTGGCCCCCAGGGGCGCTGGCTGTGGCCGCTCATGGGCGTTCTGGTGAGCGCGCTGTCGTTGATCTGGATGGCGGCCGATTTGCTGACGCTCTACGCCGCTTTGGAGCTGATGGGGCTGGCCGCCGTCGGCATGCTGCTGCTGTCGGGCAAGGTCAGTGCGTTCAAGGCCGGTATGCGCTACCTGCTGCTGGCGTTGGTGGGGTCGTTGGCGTTCCTGCTGGGCATTGCCCTGCTGCTGGGGTACTGGGGGGAACTGACGCTGATGGGCCTGGCCCAAGTCGTCGAGCCAGGCCCGGTGAGCTGGGTCGCGGCGGCACTGATGGGCGCGGGGCTGGCGCTGAAGGCTGCACTGTTTCCGCTGCATGGCTGGCTGACCCCGGTGCACGAAAACGCCTGGACGCCAGTGAGCGCCCTGCACGCGGCGCTGGTCATCAAGGCCTCGCTGTTCATTCTGCTGATGGTGTGGAGCGTGCTGCTGCCCGATACCTGGCTGGCCCCGCAGCTGGTGGGCTGGCTGGGAATGGCGGCCATCCTGTGGGGCGGGCTGGTGGCATGGCGGGCAGCGTCGCTGAAAACCCTGATCGCCTCGTCCACGGTGGGCCAGCTGGGCTATTTGATGGTGGCATTTCCGCTACTGCTGGGGCCGCAAGCCTCGCCACTGCCCCAGGCGCTGGCCTGGGAGGGTTTCTGGCTACAGCTGATGGGGCACTCGCTGGCCAAGGCGGCGATGTTTCTGGCGGCCGGCAATCTGCTGCTGGCCACTGGCAAGAGCGCTCTGCAGGCGCTGGCGGGCACCAGCCGCCGATTGCCGCTCTCGCTGCTGACTTTCGGCATCGCCTCCATCACGCTGATGGGCCTGCCACCCAGCAGCGGTTTCACGGCCAAGTGGCTGCTGCTGCAGGCCATGGTGCTCACTCAGCAGTGGCTTGCCGTTGCAGCATTACTGGCGGGAACGCTGCTGACCGCGGCCTACGTGTTCAGGGTTTTCCGCTACTCGTTCGATGAAACCGCACCGCGCCATGACTACCAGCCGTTGGCGCCGGGCATGGATGCGGTGGCACTGGCGCTCGCCCTGGCCGCGCTGCTGCTGGGTCTGTTGGCCCACTTGCCGTTGGCTCTGCTACAAGGAGGTGGCGCATGAACGCAGCCTGGTTACCGCTGACCACACTGGCGACCTCCATGCTGGCCGCCGTGGCCATTTTTGCGCTACCCGAAGAGGCGCGGCGCTGGCGTACCGGCATCAACCTGCTGGCGGCGGTCAGCAAGATCGTGCTGGTCGTGCTGATGGTCGGGCGCGTGGCGGAAGGCTACGAGGACACCTTCAGCTTCCAGATTGTCGAGGGCGTCGATTTCGTACTGCGCGCCGATGCGCTGGGCGTGATGTTTGCTGGCCTCTCATCGCTGCTCTGGTTGTGCACCACGGTGTATGCCATTGGCTACCTGGAGCATGCGGCCAACCGCAAGCGCTTCTTTGGCTTTTTCAGCCTCTGCGTGGCCAGCACGCTGGGCATTGCGCTCTCCGGCAACCTGTTTACCTTCCTGATTTTTTACGAGATGCTGACGCTGTCGACCTACCCGCTGGTAGTGCATTCGGGCACGGCCAAGGCGCTGGCGGCAGGGCGCGTGTATTTGCGTTACACCCTGACCGGCGGGGTCGTGCTGCTATTGGGGGTCGTGCTGCTGTATAGCCTGACAGGCGACCACTCCTTTGCCTCCGAGCGGGGACTGTCGCCTTACTTGGCCGACCACCGTGGCCTGCTGACGCTGATCTTTGCGCTGCTGGTCGGCGGCCTGGCGGTCAAGGCGGCCATGGTGCCGCTGCATGGCTGGCTGCCCAGAGCCATGGTGGCGCCTGCTCCGGTGAGTGCGCTGTTGCATGCCGTGGCGGTGGTCAAGGCGGGGGCCTTCGGCATTCTCCGCGTGATCTATGACCTCTACGGGATCGAGCTGAGCGTCGAACTGGGGGTGACCACGGCCTTGGCCATCGCGGCCTCCATCACCATCATCTACGGCTCGCTGAGGGCCATCGCTCAGCAGGAACTCAAGCCACGGCTGGCCTTCTCGACCATCAGTCAGGTGTCGTATGTGATTCTGGGGGTCAGCCTGTTTGGGCCTTTCGGCACCATCGGTGCGCTCGCCCATCTGCTCCATCAGGGGCTGATGAAGGTCACGCTGTTTTTCTGCGCGGGCAACTACGCCGAAGAACTGGGCATTCATCGCATCGATGAGATGGACGGTGCTGGCAAACGCATGCCGCTGACCAGTCTGGCCTTTACCGTGGGGGCGCTGGGCATGATCGGGCTGCCGCCCATCGCGGGGTTCATCACCAAGTGGTACCTGGGCATTGGCGCCGTTCAGGCCGAGATGTATTGGGTGGTGGCGGTGCTGGTAGCCAGCAGCACGCTGAACGCCATTTACTTTCTGCCTATCCTGCATCGGCTCTGGTTCCGGCAGGGGCCCGATCATGGGGTGGGTGCGTGGCCCAACGAGCAGCGTCTGGGGCGCCTGGAAACCCATGGCTGGCTATTGTGGCCAGCCGTGTTTACCGCGCTGGCCAGCCTGGGGGCCGGGCTACTGGCAGGCTTGCCGTTTAGCCCTCTGGACTGGGCAACTCGGGTGGCGGTAGGGGAGTATCTACCATGATGACGACACTGCTGCTGGTCGTGGCCTTGCTCTGGCCGCTGTGCGTGGCTGCCGGTGCGGTATGGCATGCCTACCGCACCCCGCCAGCGCAGCGGCGCTACTGTTCCTGGCTATGGGTCAGCGCCGCCTGGCCCGCGTTACTGCTGGCTTATATGGCTGAAGGCCGTTGGGTACTGGAAGCCTGGATGCTGGGGGGCTGGTGGGAGCTGAATGCGCTCAGCCGCCCCTGGCTGGCCTTCAGCGCGCTGCTATGGAGCCTGGCAGCGCTGCATGCCCGGGGCTACTTTGCCGCCGAGGAAGCCTTGGCTCGGGGGGGGGATGACGACGCCCAGCGGCGCTTGCAGCGGTTGACGCTGTTGTGGCCCCTGGCCCTGCTGGGCAACGTCCTGCTGATCCTTGCCCAGGACATTGCCAGCTTTTACCTGGGCTTTGCGCTCATGACCTTTGCTGCCTACGCGCTGGTGGTGCATAGCGGCAGCGCCGAGGCGCGGCTGGGGGCTCGGGCCTACCTGATCCTCGCCGTGCTGGGCGAAGGGCTGATTCTGGGGGGGCTGCTATGGGCGGCTGGCTCCATCGACACCTTGACCCTGGAGGGCGTTCGCGAGGCCATTGCCCGCTCGGAGCACGGTGCCTGGATGGCACTGCTGCTATGGCTGGGATTTGGCGTCAAGGCCGGGGTGGTGGGGCTGCATGTGTGGCTTCCGCTGGCCCACCCGGTCGCCCCTGCGCCTGCCAGCGCGGTGCTTAGCGGCGCCATGATCAAGGCCGGGCTATTGGGCTGGCTGAACGTGCTGCCCCTGGGGGAGTCGGGCCTGGCGCCTGAATTGGTACTGCTGGGCCAGGCCATGATGGCGCTGGGGCTGGCCGCCGCGTTCGGGGCTGCCCTGTATGGTGTGTGGCAGCGTCACCCCAAGGCCGTACTGGCCTATTCGAGTATCAGCCAGATGGGCATGCTGACGGCGCTGGTAGGCACCGGGTTGACGGTGCCTCAGGCGTGGCTACTGCTGCTGCCCGGACTGGTGCTGTTTGCGGCCCATCATGCGCTGGCCAAAGGGGCGCTGTTCATGGGAACCAGCATCAGCGAACACATGCCCCGCTGGCGTGTACCGCTGCTGTTTGCGCTGATGGCGCTGCCGGGCGTATCGCTGACAGGTGCCCTGGCAGCTGGGCTGGTCAGCAAGTGGGGAGTCAAATCGGTGCTTTACGATGCCCAACTGACCACGCTGGTGCTATTGCTGACCTGGGCAGCCGTGGGCACCTCGCTGCTGGTGAGCGTGTGCCTGTGGCGGCAGTGGCAGCTGCGCAAGAGCGGTGGCAGCCACCCCATGCAGTGGGGCGCCTGGTTGGCCGCCGTGGTGGCCGCGCTGGCCACCCCGCTGTGGCTGCCGCTGTACGGTTCCGAGGTGCCGCCGTTGGCCGAGTGGGCCGGTATCGTCTGGCCTTTCCCGGTGGGTCTGTTGGCGTTGGTGGTAGCGCTTTCCCTGCGCCAGCGTGTGAAAGTTTCTCCACCGCCAGCGGGCGATCTATGGTGGCTGTACGCGCCGCTGGCAGGCTATGCCCTGCAGGGCTGTCAGCGCTTCAGTGATGCGCTGGGGCGCGTCAAAGCTGCGTCGGTGGCGCACAGCCTGGCTTTCGAGCGAACGGTCATGCAACTGCTCAGGCACAGCCTGCGTGCAGAGCCCTGGCTGCGCCAGCACGGCAGCGGGCTGATGATGGCCATGGCCGTGCTGCTGGCGCTACTGTTGATGTGGGAGGGACGGGCATGAGCAAGCCACAGGCGGGGTCGCAAGCGTACCAGGCAGACCGAGGGCGCCAGGCCGTGACGCCGGATGACATACCCCGGCTAGGCTGGCTGGATATCGGCTGGCGCGTGTTGAGGGCGGCCCGCCGAGACCGGGTGACCATGTACGCTGCCTGCGTGGCGTTCTACGCCTTGCTGGCGCTGTTCCCCACCATAGCCGCCGTGATTTCCATCTGGGGGCTGCTGTTCGACCCGGTAGAAGCAGGGCGCCAGCTTTATGAAATCAGCCGTTTCATGCCGTCCGATGCGGCCAACCTGATCGATCAGCAGGCCCAGGACGTGGTGGAAAGTGCCCAGCGTGGCAACGTCATGGCCGCCCTGGCTGGGTTGATGGTGGCCATGTACATCGCTTCCAAAGGGGTGTCGGCGCTGGTGGTGGGCCTCAACGTGGTTTACGGCGAGCGTGAGAAGCGGCCCGCACTGTTGCGCCTGGTCGTGCTGGTGGCGCTGACGTTCGGGCTCATCGGCATGACCCTGGTGTCGCTGGGGTTCATTGCCGTGGTGCCCGTGCTGGTGGAATGGCTGATGGTGGAGCCTCCCTTTGACAAGCTGTTGCAGTGGCTGCGCTGGCCAGCGCTGCTGGTGCTGATGAGCCTGCTGATTGCGCTGTTGTATCGCTTTGCACCGTACCGCCGAGCGGCCAAGTGGCGCTGGCTGAGCTACGGCACGCTGCTGGCCACCGCCACCTGGCTGCTGGGGTCTGGGGGGTTGTCGCTTTACGTGCGCTACTTCTCCTCTTTCAGCGAGCTTTACGGTTCACTGGGCGCCGTGGTGGCGCTGATGCTGTGGTTCTGGATGTCGGCTTTCGTGGTGCTGCTGGGGGCCGAAATCAACTGTGAAATGGAGCGCCAGACCTACCAGGACACCACCACTGGCGAGCCGCGCCCGCTGGGTGACAGAGACGCCTTTGCCGCGGATACGGTGGGCGTGAAGACCCCTTGGCAGGATCGCGACTCGCAGGATTGAGCAGCGGCGACCGCCCAGCCAGGCTGGGCGGTCGTGGGTTGGATGGTAGGACGACGACGTCAGTGGCTGTTCAAAGCAGTTCCTCTGCTGCCAGTGCCAGCCGTGAACGCTCGACGCTTTTCAGCGTTATGTGACCTGCATGGGGCCAATCTCTAAACCGTTCTACTACGGCGGCCATGCCGCAGGTGTTGGCGGTGAGATAGGGCGTGTCGATCTGCCCGACGTTGCCCAGGCAGACAATCTTGGTATTGCGCCCGGCACGGGTGACCAGCGATTTTAGCTGTTTAGGGGTGAAGTTTTGCGCCTCGTCGATGATCAAAAAGGTGTCGTTCAGGGTGCGCCCGCGCATGAAGCTGGGCGAGCGGATTTGTACCCTAGAGCCGATCAGCTGTCGCGTGGCACCGTTATCCCAGCTTGATTCTCCCTCTTCGTTGCGCAGCAGGTTATCCATATTGTCGTGGAAGGCCCCCATCCACGGCGACATCTTCTCCTCTTCGGTACCTGGTAAGAAACCAATATCCTCCCCCATAGGGATGGGCGCGCGGGTGAAGACGATACGCTCAAAGCGTTTGGCGTCCAAGGTCTGCTGGAAGGCCGCCGCCAGGGTCATAAACGTTTTGCCGGTGCCCGCGTTACCGGCAATGGTGACAAGGTCAATCTCGGGGTCCATCAACAGGTTGAGGGTAAAGTTCTGGCGGCTATCGTGAGCGTGGACGCCCCACACACCAGCATGGTGACGGTAGTTGGTGAGCAGCTGAAGCCGGGCAGAGGAGGGCGAAATCTCGCGCACAATAGCCTCGAACTCTGCGCCGTTTTCGCTATCAGAAACCAACATGCCGACATGCCAGTGGCGGGGCATATTGCCGCTGAGTTGGTAGAAGGTATGGTGGCCGATGCGTTCGACGGTCACTTCAACGTTGAGCGCTTCCCATAGCGACGCGCCATCCTGCCCGGCCGAGGCGTACACTTGGGCACCTTCAATCATCGCATCGCTATCGGAGAAGGCGCGATCATTCAGGTAGTCTTCCACCGGCACTTTTAGTGCGGCGGCTTTTACCCGCAGATTGATGTCTTTCGTGATGAGAATGACCGACGCATCCGGGCGTTCGTCACGCAACCGGCAGGTTTCTGCCAGGATTCGGTTGTCGAGGCTATCGTCTAGCGAGTCGAAAGGCTTTAAGTCGTTGTAGCACAAAAAGTGTAGGCGGCCGGATTCTCCGCTGATACGGGGAATGGGGATGCCTTTCTGGATTTCATCGAAGGTAACCTGATTGGTCAGGTCGGAAAGGGTGCGGCTGATTTGCCTTGCCGTACGGGCGATTTCGCGGATGCCGTTTTTGTGCTTGTCCAGCTCTTCAAGCACGGTCATAGGGATAACCACATCATGCTCATCAAAATGATAGAGCGCAGTCGGGTCGTGGATCAGGACATTCGTGTCTAGGACATACAGCCTAGTCGCTTTCTTATCGAGTCGTACCATCGCGGAAACTACTCCTTGGTTGACGGCAACATCGACACTGGCAGACGCACTTTACGCTTAGATGACACTTGCCTGTGTCGGTTCTCTAGCGTGTCCTTTGGGCTCCTTCAATGGCTTTTTTTACAGCGTGGTGGGCAATCGCTTTTTTTCGCCACTGCTAAATTTCAACGTTACTCATGCGCCGTGCTCGGCTTTCCGACTGAGAGGGGGCCTCAGCGTGTGGTACCCAAGAAACGGATGACGTTGGTCAGCAGCGCCGTGGCGACCACCCCAAGGCTCTCGCCTTCCACGTAACGGTAGTAGTGGCTTTCCAGCAGCAGGTCGTGGTTGAGCGCACACAGCGTGTGATTGGTTAAGGCGTCTTTAACCAGCGGGTAAGGCAGTAGCGCCCAGCCGGTCCCGTTAATTACCGCATCGCGAATCACCTCGAACATAGTCAGGCCCAGATAGTTGGTGGAGAACAGCGCCTCGCTCACCAATTTGTCGCCTTGGTCGAAGGTCAGGCATACCTGGGTGTACTGTGCCAAATCATCTTTGGTGACGTTGGGCAGGCGACTGAGTGGATGCCCAGGTGCCGCCACGAGACTCATGCTCACCGGGGCAAGGTTGCTGGCGTTCACCGCGGCCCCTTCAGCGGTGTAGAGCCCAAAGGCAATATCCACCGTTTGGCGCAGCACGAACTGGGCGTGCTCCTGAGGTGGGAGCAGGTATACCGAAATGGCCGTGAGCGGGTAGCGCTGCTTCAGGTCGTGCATGACCTGTCTCCAAAACGCTTCGGGCAGGGCATCGTCCCGCGCGATGCAGAGCTGGCTCTCAACGCCCTGCAAGTGCTGCTGGCAATGTTTATTGATGCGGCTGGCGCTGGTTAGCAGGCGGTAGCAGTCGGGGAGTACGCTTTCCCCCACCGCTGTTAGCTGTAGGCTGTTACCCGAGCGCTCAAACAGCGCCACGCCCAGACTATCTTCCAGCGCATTCACCGCGGCGCTCAGCGTGCTGCGCTTTATGCCGGTATGCCGGGCAGCGGCGGCAAACGACCCATGTTCTGTGACATCAATAAACGCCTGTACCTGTTCTGCGCGCATGCAAACTACCTTGTGAAAACCCTTTGAGCGCCAATATAGTTGGCGCTGAGCGATTGGTGAAGCGCTAATGCACCCATTATGATGGCGGTCTTTTATCACCCTCTATTGGAGCAACCCGCGTGACCCCCTTTGTCGCCGAGCGCCGAGCGCTTAGATTTTCCGCCATTTCTGCCAGCCTATTTGCCTTTACCGGGCTTGCCTTAGGCCTTGCCAGTGGCTCAATTACGATACTCTTCGATAGTGGCTATTCGCTATTAAGTTTAGTGCTGGCATCGCTGTCGCTGTTTGCACTTCAACAGGCCCGCAAACCTGCGGATGATCACTACCCCTTTGGGCGGCTGACGGTCGAGCCGCTGGCCGTGCTGCTCAAAGGCGTGGTGATTGCGCTGGTGTGCCTGTTCTCCCTGGTCTCTGCTTTGTGGAGCTTGGCGCAGGGAGGACGTTTGGTCACGCTGGACTTGGCGCTGATGTTTGGCGTGGTCAACGTGAGCGGCTGTTTGCTCACCTGGGGGTGGTTGAACCGCTACGCCAAGGTCGCGCAGTCCTCGCTACTGGCTGCAGAGCTTCGCCAGTGGCAAATGGATACTTGGCTGAGTGCCGCCGTCATGCTGGGCTTTGCCCTTACCTGGGGGTTAACCCTCTCGCCTTGGGAACACTTGGCGCGTTTTGCGGACCCGGTGATGGTTCTTATCATAGCCGGTTACTTCCTGCCCATGCCCATTCGTATGGTCAAAGGCGCGCTGCGCGAGTTGATGTTCGGCGAACCGGTCGGCAGCGTGCGCCAGGAGAAGTGGTACAAGAAGTGGCGGAGTTCGATATCGCCGACGACGATGTACGCCTTGCGCAGGTAGGCAGCTTCCTGATGGTCGACATTCAGCTCGATAAGCAGCAAATCGATGACGCGGAAGAGATCGTCGAGAGCGTTGAGCAGCACTGTAAACTGCGTAATCTGCGTCCGGTGACGAGTATTACGCTGGTTACATAGTGGCCGAATCAAAAACTATTGACGCTATTGCAGTTGGGGGTGATATCTAGCGCTACCGACAACGGGTGTCGGCTTAATACTGCACTTTTGAGGGTTGCAAAAACATGCCATTGCGCCGCTGTTTGCCCTTACGCTGGGTACCCTCCATCTCTTCCAACTCCTCTTCGCTCATCGAGTCATACATCCCTTTCGAGGCGTCATACAGCTCGCTTGGCTTGGTCTCACCGCGCTTAGCCGAGAGGGCAGCCCCGGCGGCTTTCTGCTGTGCTTTGGAGGTGGCTTTCATTTTGCGACTCCTGTCAGTTGACTTCCGTTACTTGCTCACGTTATTAAGCCTAGCAGTGGGTACTAATGTTTTCAGACTGGCTGGCGCGTTTAACTTAAGAGACCTCCATGACACCGGCAATCAACAGCGCAAGGCACGCAGGTATTGCGTTTCATCTCCATGAGTATCAGCACGATGCCGCCGCCCCGTCCTATGGGCTGGAAGCGGCGGACAAACTTGGCGTGACGGCCGAGCAAGTGTTCAAAACCCTCGTCGTTAGCTTGGATGGCAAGCAGTTGGCCGTTGGTATCGTCCCCGTGAATAGCCAGTTGGGGCTGAAGCAGATCGCCAAAGCCGCTGGCGCTAAAAAGGCTGTGATGGCCGCACCGGATGTCGTCGAGCGTACCACCGGCTACGTGCTGGGCGGTGTGAGCCCGCTGGGCCAAAAAAAAGCGCCTGCCTACCTTTATAGATGAGTCGGCGCAGGCGTGGTCGACGCTATACGTGAGCGCCGGGCGACGTGGGTTGGAAATCGAGCTCTCGCCGGAGGACCTTGCCGCACTCAGCCAAGGGCGATTCGCAGCGCTCTCTGCGTAGGCACGACGCGTCAGGATCAGCGCGTGGCAAAGCAGGGGGTGGCACTTTCTGGTATGGTGCTTCACATTATCGGTTTGCTGGGCATCACGCCCCCTTCAGGAATTTTTCGTGTCAGATACCTCGTTTGCCTCTCTTGCCCTCTCGCCCGCGCTGCTGAGCACGCTCGACTCTCTGGGCTATCACGACATGACGCCCGTTCAGGCGCAGAGCCTGCCGCCCATGCTGGTGGGGCGCGATGTGATGGCGCAGGCCAAAACGGGCTCGGGTAAAACCGCCGCGTTTGGTTTGGCGCTGTTGTCACAGCTGCGTGTAGAAGCCTTCAGCGTACAGGGCTTGGTGCTGTGCCCCACCCGCGAACTGGCGGATCAGGTCGCCGAGGAGCTGCGACGCCTGGCGCGGGGCATGCCCAACGTCAAAGTACTCACACTGTGTGGCGGCGCGCCCTTTGGGCCGCAGCTCGCATCGCTGGAGCACGGTGCTCATATCGTGGTGGGCACGCCGGGGCGGGTGGACGAGCACTTGCGCAAAGGCTCGCTCACGCTTGGGTCGCTGGCCGTGCTGGTGCTGGACGAAGCCGACCGTATGCTGGACATGGGCTTTCAGGTCACCATCGACGACATCATCGCCGATACCCCCGCTGACCGACAAACGCTGCTGTTCAGCGCGACGTTTCCCGATGAGCGGGAGGGGCTGGCAGCCATGACCCGCGGCGTGCTGCGCGACCCGGTCAGTGTCAAGGTGGCAGAGACCCACGATGCCACGACCATCGAGCAGCACTTTTACCGTGTGTCTCATGACGACGACCGTTTTGCTGCATTGACCGAGCTGCTGCTCGCCACGCGGCCTACCACCAGCGTGGTGTTCTGTAACACCAAGCGAGAAACCCAAGCGGTAGCCGATGGTTTGGTCGACGCGGGCTTCAGTGCCGTCGCTTTGCACGGCGATCTCGAGCAGAAAGACCGCGACCGGCTGCTGGTGCTGTTTGCCAATCAGAGCGCATCGATTTTGGTCGCCACCGATGTGGCCGCCCGCGGGCTCGACATTGCTCAACTAGACGCCGTTTTCAATTACCAAATCGCCCGCGAGCTGGACGTCCACGTTCATCGCGTCGGTCGCACGGGGCGCGCAGGAGCCAGCGGTATCGCCTGTACCCTGGTCACACCGCAAGAAGATTATCGACTCGAACGCCTCGCTGAGCTGTTGGGCGAGCCGCTCGCGACCGAGCCGCTGCCGAAAGCCACCAACGGTTCGCCGTTCGAGCCCCCCATGGCCACGCTACAGTTGGCGGGTGGCAAGAAAGATAAGCTGCGCCCTGGCGACATTCTGGGAGCATTGACCAGCGAAGGCGGTCTGCGCGGTGATCAGGTGGGTAAGATCAAGGTGTTGGCTCGAAGCGCTTACGTCGCGGTGGCGCGCAGCGCTGTCCAGAAAGCTCAGGCCAAGCTGGAGCGGGATAAACTCAAAGGGCGCGCTTTCCGCGTGCGACGCATTCGCCATTAACGATCCCAATGACGTGGTCGCTATCATAAGGAGCCTTCGCAGCAAGTTATGAAAACACCCAAACGATTACAGCCCTTGGTCGATGACGGCCTGATCGATGAGGTGCTGATGCAGTTGATGAGCGGCAAGGAAGCGCAGGTGTATGTGGTGCGCTGCGGCGGAGACACACGCTGTGCCAAAGTATTCAAGGAGGCCAAGCAGCGCAGTTTCAAGCAAGCGGTGCAATACCAGGAAGGGCGTAAAGAGCGTAACAGCCGCCGAGCGAGGGCCATGGCCAAGAAAACCCGCTACGGCCAGAAAGAGCAGGAGCAGGCGTGGCTCACCGCCGAGGTGGATGCGTTGTACCGCTTAGCCGCAGCTGATGTTCGTGTGCCAAAGCCCTATGGCTTTGTGGATGGCGTGTTGTTGATGGAGATGATTACCGACGCTGAAGGCGATGTAGCACCGCGCTTAGACGATGTCACCCTGACCGAAGAGCAGGCGCTGCGCTATCACACCAAAGTGATTCAGGACGTGGTGAAAATGCTCTGCGCGGGTCTGATCCACGGTGATTTATCTGAGTTCAACGTGTTGGTCGATGCCGATGGCCCGGTCATTATCGACTTGCCCCAAGCGGTAGACGCGGCCGGTAATAACAGCGCCGCCGCCATGCTGGAGCGCGATGTCGATAACATGCGCGCTTATTTTGGTCGCTTTGCTCCCGAGCTGCTCACTACTCACTACGGCAAGGAGATGTGGGCGCTTTATGAAGCGGGCGAGCTGCACCCCGATAGCAAACTCACCGGCCACTTCGAGTTTGATAGCCACATTGCCAACGTGGATGAGCTGATGGAAGTCATCGACGACGCCAAAGAGGAAGAAGCTGAGCGTCAGGCGCGAATGCGTGATGACGACGACGAGGATTAACCCCAATAGTGATAAACTGAGGCAACGCTTAGCAGAGTAAGTAGTTGGATGAAACGACTCTGCCATATCGCATAGCCGAAAGATCACCGGAGGGGCGTGTGAAGGGCAGTCGTTTCAGTGCAGGGAGAGCCAAGTCACTCCTGAGCTGGCCCACCGGGTGCTCGACAGGCCCGTTTCGGCCATGCTGCTGTTGGCGGGGGTAGCGTCGTCAACCGCCGTGGCGCCTGCCAAGCCCCGCGCTGCTCGCTCCCTTGTTAGCCACCGCGCTACTCTCCGGGTTAGATATCGCCAGCCTCGCCCTGCCAAGCTGGGGCATGAACCTGATGCTCTGGGTGCTGGGCAGCGCGATTGGTTCACGCTTTCAAGGTATGACGCGGCGGCTGTTGGGCCGCTACTTATGGCAGTCAGGCGTTGCGACGCTGCTGGCCCTCGTCGTGTTGGCTGTTTTTGCCGAACTGATCCACCAAACGGTGGGGGTAGGGCGCGATGTTGCCTTGCTTGCTTTAGCCCCTGGCGGTATTGGTGAAATGGCGATACTCGCCGTCGCGCTCAACATTGACCCGGTGTTCGTGGCGTTTCATCACCTGCTGCGCATGGTCACCCTGATGATTGTTGCTCCCTTCTGGGCCCGCTGGCTAATGCGCCATCATCCTGACGCCTGACGCCTGACGCCTGACGCCTGACGCCTGACGCCTGACGCCTGACGCCTGACGCCTGACGTCGCGATCATTACGCTAACTCTCCTCGCTGTGCTCCCTTTTATCGCGTCATGTAAGGACTCTCCATGCTGTCACGTCTGCTCTCGCCGCTGTTCCGTTTTTTTGAGGAGCGCGTTAACCCCTACCCAGAGGGTGAGGTCACCACACCGCCCAAAGGGCTGTTGCCGTTTATCTGGCACTTTTCGCGCCCGGTGTGGCCGTGGCTGCTAGTGATGTCGTTGATTACGGCGGTGGTATCCGCCGCAGAGGTGGTGTTCTTTAGCTACATGGGCGATTTGGTGGATTGGCTGGGTGGCGTCGAGCGCGCCGATTTCTGGGCCAACCACGGCCTGTGGCTGGCGGGCCTTGGTTTGTTAGTGGTGGTGGGCCTGCCGCTACTGGTGCTGCTGCAGTCGCTGGTCACCCACCAGAGCATTTTTGGTAACTACCCGATGATTGGCCGCTGGCTCTCTCATCGCCATATGCTCAGCCAGAGCCTAGCGTTCTATCAAGATGAGTTTGCCGGGCGGGTATCGCAAAAAGTGATGCAAACCGCGCTGGCCGTGCGGGAAACCGTCACCAAAGTGATGGATCTGATGGTGTACGCCATCGTCTATTTTACCGGGGCGGCCATTCTGTTGGGACGCGCCGATCCATGGCTGCTGCTGCCGCTAGGCCTTTGGCTGATCGGTTATTTGGGCATCATGCGCTTTTTCGTACCGCGCCTGCGGGATGTTTCCATGGCCCAGGCGGATGCTCGCGCGCAAATGACTGGCCGCGTGGTGGATAGCTACAGCAATATCCAAACTATCAAGCTGTTTGCCGATACTCAGCGCGAAGAGCGCTACGCCAAAGATGCTATGGAGGGCTTTATGGTCACCGTGCATCGCCAGATGCGTTTGGTCACGGTGATGAGCGTCTGCTTGACGCTGCTTAATACGCTGCTGCTAGTTGGCACGGCAGGCATGGCGATTGCAGCGTGGTACATGGAGGCGATCTCCCTGGGCGTGCTGGCCATCGCCATTGCCCTGGTGATGCGGATCCGTTTTATGTCCGACTGGATTTTATGGGAAGTCGCTGGGCTGTTTGAAAACATCGGCACGGTGCAGGATGGCATGAACACCATCGCCCAGGAGCCGACTGTCAAAGATGCTCCTAATGCCAAAGCATTGAGCGTGCCCAACGGAGAGATCGTCTTCGACGCGTTGCGTTTCCAATATGCCCAGGCAAAAGGGGAGAGCAAAAACGTCTTCGATGGTCTGAGCCTGACCATCAAACCCGGTGAAAAGATCGGCCTGATTGGCCGCTCCGGGGCGGGGAAATCGACCCTGGCGAACCTGTTGCTGCGCTTTTACGACCTGCAGGGCGGGCGCATTCTGATCGACGGACAAAACATTGCTGAGGTCACCCAGACCTCGCTGCGCCACCAGATCGGCATGGTGACCCAAGACACCTCGCTGCTGCACCGTTCGCTGCGAGATAACATCCGCTATGGCAGTCCGCACGCCAGCGATGAGGATGTCTGGCAGGCGGTATGCCGTGCCCATGCCGATACTTTCATCAATGACCTAGTCGATCCCAAAGGGCGGCGCGGTTTGGATGCTCATGTGGGAGAGCGGGGCGTGAAGCTCTCCGGCGGCCAGCGCCAGCGCATTGCCATCGCCCGGGTGCTGCTCAAGGACGCCCCGATTCTGGTGTTGGATGAAGCCACCTCGGCGCTGGATTCCGAGGTTGAAGCGGCGATTCAAGAGCAGTTGGATGCGTTGATGGAGGGCAAAACGGTGATTGCCATCGCCCATCGGCTCTCTACCATTGCCATGCTAGACCGTTTGATTGTGGTGGATGAAGGGCGCATGGTGGAGAGCGGCACTCATCAGGAATTGCTGGCCCGAAACGGCATTTATGCAGGCCTTTGGCAGCGCCAGTCGGGAGGATTTTTGGGTAACGACCTTGATCCTGATAACAATGCCCTCATTTGAGACTAGACCGGTCGCCTAGTAAGGGCGCTTTAACAGGAGGTACTGATGCAAGCTATCCAGCTTCAACAACCCGGCGGTTTAGATAAATTGAACGTTGTCGACGTGGCAGCCCCTGGGGAGCCAGGCCCCGGCGAGATCAAAGTGCGCCTGCACGCCAGCTCGCTGAACTTTCACGACTACGCGGTCGTGGCGGGGATGATTCCCACCGACGATAAGCGCATCCCGATGTCCGACGGCGCGGGCGTGGTGGAAGCCGTTGGCGAAGGTGTGGAAGAGTTTGCCGTGGGCGATGCGGTCGTCTCGACTTTCTTCCCATACTGGCTGGAAGGCCCTGCGCGCGTAGGCGACTTCACCACCACCCCTGGCGATGGCGTCGATGGCTATGCCCGCGAGCAGGTAATTCGACCGGCCACATGGTTTACTCGCCAGCCGATCGGCTACAGCCATGTAGAATCCGCCACGTTGACCACCGCAGGATTGACCGCTTGGCGCGCGCTGGTGGTGGACGGCGGCTTGAAAGCGGGCGATACCGTGCTGGTACTGGGTACCGGCGGGGTGTCGATCTTTGCGCTGCAGTTCGCCAAGCTGATGGGGGCTCGAGTGATCGCGACCTCCTCTTCCAATGAGAAGCTGGAGCGCCTGCGTAGCCTCGGCGCGGAGCACACCATCAACTACCGCGAGACACCCGAGTGGGGAAAAGCGGTCAAAGCGTTGACCGACGGCAAAGGCGTGGATCACGTCATCGAGGTAGGCGGCCCCGGTACGCTGCCGCAATCCATCGATGCCGTGAAGATTGGCGGACACATTTCGCTGATTGGCGTACTGACCGGCCGCGAGGGAGACATTCCCACTGCCAAGCTCATGGCGAAACAGGCCAAGCTGCAGGGTTTGATCGTCGGTAGCCGTCGCCACCAGATCGAGATGATCGACGCGATCGAAGCGGCGAATTTGAAACCGATCATCGATCGTGAATTCCCGCTTAGCGAGATTGCCGAGGCGTTTCGTCATCAAGAATCGGGCAAGCACTTTGGTAAAATCTGCCTGACCTTCTGATCAAAATGCGCGTCAAACCTCGGCCTTCTAGGCTGGGGAAGGAAAGCGCGAGGCGCGCAGCGCCTCTTTTTTGACACGCTATATCTAGCGCGCTAGATTAAAAGCATGACGACCGTACACCGCGCCTATCGTTATCGGTTTTATCCCACGTCCGAGCAAGCCGACCAACTTGCTCGGACGTTTGGCTGTGTGCGGTACGTTTACAACCACTTCCTCCGCCAGCGCACCGATGCCTGGTTTGAGCATCAAGAGCGGATGGGCTACAACGCCACCGCCAAAGCCCTCACGACCCTCAAGAAACAGCCGGACACGGTGTTTCTGGCCGAGGTCTCCAACGTCTGCTTGCAACAATCACTCAGGCATCTGGATCGGGCGTTTAGCAATTTTTTCAAAGGCCAGGCGCGGTATCCCACCTTTAAGAAAAAGCAGCGCAAGCAATCCGCTACCTACATGGCCAACGGCTTTCGCTGGCGCGATGGCAAGCTGTGGCTTGCTAAGCACAAAGACCCGCTCGACATCCGGTGGAGTCGTTATTTTTCCGGCACACCAAGCAGCATCACGGTGAGCTGCGATACCGCTGGCCGTTACCACGTCAGCTTTTTGGTGGAAGAAGCGACCACACCGCTACCCGTGACACCGAAAATGGTCGGTATCGACCTTGGGCTGACGCACCGCGTCATCACCAGTCACGGCGATAAAATCCCCAATCCGCGCTTTCTGCGCCGTACCGAGCGTAAATTGGCGCGGGCACAACGAAGCCTGTCGCACAAACGGAAAGGCTCTAACAACCGCGCCAAGGCGCGGCATCGGGTGGCCAAGGTGTATGCCAAACTGGCCGATCAGCGCCGCGATGCCACCCACAAACTCTCCACGCAGCTTATTCACGAGAACCAAGTTATTGCTGCCGAGAGTTTGCAAGTCAAAAACCTGCTGAAAAACCGCTCGCTCTCAAAGGCGATCAGCGACGTAGGCTGGCACCAGCTCACCCAACAACTGGCGTACAAGGCCGAGCGGTACGGGCGCGATTTCGTTCAGATCGACAAGTGGTATCCCAGTTCGAAGCGATGCTTTCACTGTGGCCATATCATCGACAACATGCCCCTTAACATCCGCACTTGGAACTGCCCAAGCTGCGGCACCCAAGGCATCGACCGGGACGTGAACGCTGCCCGCAACATTTTGCAATCGGGCAAAGCCATTCTGGCGGGGGCTGACAAGCTGCGCCAGCATGAGAAAACTACCGTGGGGCTCACGGGAAGCTAAGCCTGTGGAGCTTGTGTAAGACCTGAGGTGCTATCACCAAGGGCAACGGGCTGCGAAGCAGGAACCTGGAAGGCGACAACCAGGAACCCCCTTCCTTTCCGCCGTAGGCGGCAGCGTCCTAAAACGCTGAGGGAGGGGAGGAGGTCAAAATCAAGCGCTAACAATCGTACTACACGTCTGCATAGAAGGCGGGCGTGTAGTGCGTATCAACCATGTTGCCCTACTCTCCTAATCGGCTAAATACCACGCCTTTTACCTCAAGCTCCCAGATGTCGTCGTAAGGCACAGTGACGCCATCCATATCGCCAGGGTCGCCGGTACTGTTTTTAATCACGGTTTCGGGAATGACCTTCACTCCCATCACCCCGACATGCTGAATTCTTCCGCTGAACCGGTTGCCTTCCTGCTCAATGAGCACCCGCTCGCCAGCAATGCACTTTGCAAGCTTCTCGTGTAGTTCAGCCATCGTGACATTCACCACGCTCATCGTTGCCTCCTGCGCATCGCTCAAAAGTGAGTTACTTGGCAATAACGACTTTATTTTAGACGATAAGTTCGGCTAGCCCCGGGGGTATGGCATAAGGCATGCTAACCTTAATCTAGTTTAATGAATCGAGGCGGGATATGGCGCAAGGCTCAACGAACGCGGCTTTATCGCCATGGAACGTGGTGGCATTAGACACCTTTCAAACCCCTAAGCGCACCCAGGCGAGCCAGTGGCGGCGTAGCTGGCGAGCGGCCACCACCTGGATGATAGGCAAGGAAGCTTCCGAGCGCCAAGCGAAGCAGGAGAGTGAACTGCGCGCGCTGCCTAAAGTGAAGCTGGCGCATGTTGCGCCCCCCATTGACTGGATGCCCGCCACCGAACGCTTGAAACAGGCGCTGAAAGACGACGAAGATGCGCCGGTTGTGCTGTTTATTTCACCGCCTTACGGCGGGCACAGCGCCGTGGTAAGCCAATGGGCTGCGCAACAGGATATTCCTTGCCTCGCCGTACCCACGCTGAAAGAGCTAGTGGACGGCAGCCTAGCCTGGGTAGAAGACGCTACCCAGCTAAAGCGCTGGGCAATTCCTGCATTGGAGTACCACTTTTTACGCCATACCAATGGCTTGCAAAGCGTTCGTGAATTGCTTGAGCGTGCCTTGAGTGGGCGCCTAGGGCAGAGCGTGATGGGGTGCGACAGTTGGACCTACGCCTACTTACAGCATACGGTGGGGTTGGAGGGCGTGCCGGTATTGACCCTCCAAGGGCTAGAAGACCAAGCCTTAAAGCACGTGCTGCCCTTTTCTGACCACGAAGCGTTAAACGCACGCTTTGCCCTGGCGCAGCGCGGCATTCTTAGCAGCCAGCAGGGGCGCTGGCAGGTGGCACCGCTTAGCTATGCCAGTGTGCGGCAGTTGCTTGAGTCACGTAACTATCTCGTTGACCCACTCTAGGAGCGCCGATGGAAGACCAAGGGCAGTACGCCAAGCTGTTTAACGATATAGATAGCCAAACGCTGATCACGCTCGGCATTATCTTGGTCAGCACGATCCTACTGATTGTTGTCAGCCAGCGAGGACTCAACTGGGTGGCGAATCGGCTGCACGGCCAAGTGCGCTTTCGAGTTTTTGCCCTGGTGCCGCTTACGCGACTGCTAATTTTAATAGCGGCGCTCGCCATTATTGTGCCGATCGTTATCGACCCATCACTGCGCAATATGGTCACGCTGCTGGGGGCGATTGGCTTAGCCATTGGCTTTGCGCTGAAAGATTATGTCAGCAGCCTGATCGCTGGGGTAGTGTCTGCCGTCGAGCTACCGTACCGGCCTGGCGACTGGGTGAATATCGAAGGCACGTACGGCGAAGTAAAGCACGTGGGCATGCGTACGGTAGAAGTACAAACTCCTGATGACGATCTGGTCGCCGTGCCGCATTTGAAGCTCTGGGACACCGCCATCTACAACGCCAACAACGGCGGCACCAGCCTACAGTGCGTGGCGAGTTTTTACCTTCATCCAGAGCATGAGGCCGGTTGGGTGCGCAAAGCACTGCGCGATGTAGCGCTGACCAGCGCGTACTTAAAGTTTGACGAGCCGATTATCGTGGTGGCGGAGGAGAAGCCCTGGGGCACCCATTACCGTATCCGCGCCTACCCCGTTGATCCCCGCCAGCAGTTTCTGTTTGTCACTGATTTAACGGTGCGCGGCAAAACAGTGCTTAGCGCTGCTGGCATTCAACCAGCGCTGCTACCACCGGATGCGGCACTAGATGCATAGTTGGATGAATAAAAGCAACCCGACCGCCAGCAGAGATGCCAGCGGCGGAAGGGTGGATCTTCGTGCCGAGGGATGCGTTGAGCGACTAGCGGCTCAAGCCTCGTCTTCCGGCAGTTCCGCGTTATGGAAGACGTTCTGGACGTCGTCCAGGTCGTTGAGCATACCCAGAAACTTTTCAAACATCGCCACGTCGTCGCCTTCGATGGGCGTGGTGGTTTGTGGCAAGAACTGGATTTCGTCGACCTCGAAGTCGATCTCACCCAGCGCATCCAACAGTGCCTGCTTGGCTTTGGCGTAGTCGGTATGCGGCGCAAAGACGGTGATGCGCCCCTCTTCCTGTTCGATATCGGTCACGTCCACGTCGGCTTCCATCAGCGCTTCCAGTACGGTTTCTTCATCGCTACCAGCGAAAGAGAAGATCGCGCAGTGGTCGAACATGTGGCTGACGCTGCCCGGCGTGCCGATCTTGCTCTTGGTTTTGGTGAAGCAGCCGCGTACATCGCCAAAGGTGCGGTTGGGGTTGTCGGTCAAGCAGTCGACAATCACCATGGCGTTGCCGGGGCCAAAGCCCTCGTAGCGTGCCGGAGAGAAGTCTTCGCCGCCTGCGCCGCTGGCTTTATCCAGGGCTTTATCAATGACGTGGGACGGCACCTGGTCTTTCTTGGCACGCTCCATCAAACCGCGCAGCGCGAGGTTACCGTTGGGGTCCGTGCCGCCCGCTTTGGCACAGACGTAAATTTCACGCCCATACTTGCTGTAAACCTTGGTTTTCGCAGCGGCCGTTTTGGCCATGGATTCCTTACGGTTTTGAAACGCCCTGCCCATATTGAAGTCCTTTATTAGCCATGAACCGCCTGCATGGCAGGCGTCATCGTTTTCAAAAAGGGGAAAATTTTACCCAACAGCGTACCATGCTAACAGTGTTATTTAAGCGCCTGGGTGGTTTCCCCTACGGTTAAAAGACATGCTACAGGCAACAACACAAGAATTGGCCTTAGCTTAGGCAAGCGCTGTCGTATACTGGCCAGCTCATAACGAGGCTATCCCTGGAGGAGAAAATGCCGCTGACACTCTGGCTTTCGCTGGCTGCCATTTGTGCGATGGGGGCCATGTCGCCTGGGCCAAGCTTAGCATTGGTGCTACGCCACACGTTGGGGGGTGGTCGCGTGCCAGGCATCACGGCGGCTATTTTTCATGCCTTCGGCGTAGGGTTTTATGCGTTGCTCACCGTGCTGGGCTTGGGCGCTGTAATGGTGCGTTTTCCCGAATTGTTTCAGTTGATTACATGGTGCGGCGCAGCGTATTTGGCGTGGCTGGGTATCAAGGCGCTGCGCGCTGGCCGTAGCGGTGCGCTCTCGCCGAGTGCCGTGGCCACGACGCCGCAGCAAGCCGCCAAGGAAGCCGTACTGGTGGCCCTGGGCAATCCCAAGCTGATCATCTTTTTCGTCGCGCTATTGAGCCAGTTCGTGACGCCGGAGATGTCCTTGCTTGCCAAGGCGATCATCGTGGCCACGGCTATTATTATTGATGGTGGCTGGTACGTGCTGGTGGTCGTAGGGCTTTCTCACTCTCGGGTGCTGCCGTGGCTGCAGCGCCACGCCCACTGGATTAACCGCATTACCGGCGTACTGTTGATTGCGCTGGCGCTGCGTGTGGTGGCGGGGCCCATCATTTAATTTCCACGCTGGTGTCACTACCGTTGCCATGGCAAGGTAAGGCGCATGCTGGTAAAGGCATTTAGAGGCCTGGCGATGACGATTTACGAGCAGGATTGTTATACCCATCAAGGTAAGCCCTTCAATCTGCGCGCTTTGCGTGGGCAGGTATTATTGGTGGTCAATGTGGCCAGCCAGTGCGGTTTTACGCCGCAGTTGAAAGAGCTCGAGGGGCTGTACCAGCGTTACCGGGATCGTGGATTTACCGTGTTGGGCTTCCCCTGTAACCAGTTTGGCCGCCAGTCGCCCGAGAGTGCCGAGGCGTTCTGCGCCTTTGGCGAGCAGCAGTTCGGGGTGAGCTTTCCGCTGCTGGAAAAGGTGAAAGTCAACGGCTCCGATGCTCACCCGCTATTTGTACAGCTCAAGCGGGAGGCGCCAGGGATTTTGGGCACCAAAGCTGTAAAGTGGAATTTCACCAAGTTTCTGGTAGGCCGAGATGGCAAGGTCATCGCCCGCTTTGGCCCCAAGGATCATGGGTTAACGCTGCGCTTAGCCCTTGAAGCCGCACTGGATAAAGAGTGAATCAGCCAGCCGCTAAACCTCCCCGCGCGCGACCATCAAGCGTTGCATTAGCTCGGTCCAGCGATGGCGAACCATCATGGTCGTCAATCCCGAAAAGAGTGCCCAGCTTTTGCGCCGCCAGCCTTTCAATTTCAGATTGTGGTTCACCAGCTGCTTCATCAGTTTGTAGTCATCGAACTTGCGCCACTCGCTGGCGACTGACAGCTGGTGGCGTGACATCACCGGCGCCAGCTCCAGGCGTAGCATCCACTCAAGCTCTTTGAGCGACATCTTGTGCTGCTCAATCACCTCAATCATATGGGCGTAGTCGCGCTCGCTGGGTTCGCGGTCAAGCCAGAGAGGGGCAAGTGCTAGCCACAAATCGCCCCGCTCATCGACTAGCTGCTGTGCATTCATTAAAGATCCCGTCGGCAAGTGGTGGGCAGGCCGCTATCCTGCCGCGAATGGCGGATAAGCTCAAGAGCGGACAGGGCGCGCCGAGACCGCTAGAATACCCTCATTGATAACTCGGCACTGCCGTGCCGAACGCAATACTCATCTGATGAAGGGGTCGAATGTGATCATTAAACCGAAAGTGCGTGGCTTTATCTGCACCACCACCCACCCGAAAGGCTGCGAGCAGAACGTTCTCGAGCAGATCGAAGCGACCCGCGCCCGTGGTTTGGACAAAAGCCAAGGCCCGAAGAAAGTGCTGGTGATCGGTGCCTCTAGCGGTTACGGCCTAGCGGCGCGTATTACCGCCGCCTTTGGTTACGGCGCCGACACTCTGGGGGTGTTTTTTGAAAAGCCGGGCACCGAGAAGAAGCCGGGCACCGCTGGCTGGTACAACAGCGCCGCGTTCGATAAGTTTGCCAAGCAGGAAGGTCTGTACAGCAAATCCATTAATGGCGATGCGTTCTCCCACGAAGCGCGGGAAAAAGCCATTGAGCTGATCAAGCAAGACATGGGTGAGATTGATCTCGTGGTTTACTCACTGGCATCCCCCGTGCGTAAGCTGCCCGATACCGGTGAAGTCAAACGCTCTAGCCTAAAGCCGATTGGTGAGACCTACCGCGCCACGGCCATTGATACTAACAAAGACACCATTATTGAAGCCGAAGTGGAACCGGCCACCCAGCAAGAGATCGACGACACCATCACCGTGATGGGCGGCGAAGACTGGGAGCTGTGGATGAGCGCTCTGGATGAGGCGGGCGTGCTGGCCAAAGGCGCGCGCAGCGTGGCGTTTAGCTACATCGGCACCGAAATTACTTGGCCGATTTACTGGCATGGTGCCTTGGGTAAGGCCAAAGAGGACCTGGACCGCGCAGCGGCGGCCATCGATGCCAAACTGCAAGAGAGCGGCGGCGGTGCCAACGTGGCGGTGCTGAAATCCGTCGTTACCCAAGCCAGCGCGGCGATTCCGGTGATGCCGCTGTACATCGCCATGGTCTACAAGGTGATGAAGGAGAAGGGCCTGCACGAAGGCACCATCGAGCAGCTCAACCGCCTGTTCGGCGAGCGCCTCTATGGAGGTGAGTTCACCACCGACGAGGCTGGCCGCCTGCGTCTGGACGACTGGGAGCTGCGTGACGACGTGCAGCAGGCGTGTAAGGATCTGTGGCCTCAGGTGACCACCGAGAACCTGTTCCAGATCACCGACTATGCTGGTTACAAGCACGAGTTCCTGAAGCTGTTCGGCTTCGAGCGTGACGACGTGGACTACGATGCCGATGTGAACCCCGAGGTCGAGTTCGATGTTGTAACGTTATAAACGCAGCGCGACGGGCAGCGCACACCGACGCGCTATGAATCATCGACCGGACTGGATGAGGTGACGTATGGATACCCGAGAGAGCAAAACCCCGGAAGAAGAGAAAGAGCACGTGCTGAGCGAGCGCATACCTGAAGATTTCGAGACCTCGCAGCCCCAACAACAGCCAGAAGCGAAAAAGTCTGCGAATGGGCTGCATAAAATGCTGCCGTTAATCATCGTGATTATGGGCATCATCGTCGCTGGCATTGTCATGTTGGGGCTAGGCAATAGCGGCGGCTAAAGTGAGCGTTTGCTGTTGTGCTTATTGCCGGGCCTAGGCTCGGCAATTTGTATTTTTGCGTCCTGTTTTTGTTTGCGTGGACATGGCGCTGCCTTCAATCGCGCAATTGAGTAAGATAGCGTTTAAATAGAACGCCTTATCCAGTCCACCAGCGGCGGTTTTCATGCAGCGCAATAGGCAGCACAGCGAATTCACATGCATTCCAGTACGTTAACGCCACCCCCAAGCCAACGCAGGCGGGTGGCGTTTGTGTTGCTGCCTGGGTTTTCGCTGCTGGCTCACGCCAGCGCTATTGAGCCGCTGCAAATGGCCAATCAGCTGAGCGGCCAGATGCTTTACCACACCGTTACCCTCAGCCTAGATGAAGAGCCCGTGCGCAGCGGCGCGCAGCTTTCGCTCATCGCGCAGCATGCGTTAGGAGCCCCCCTTGGCCCGCTGGATTTACTGCTGGTGTGTGCGCCTACGCCGCTACCCTACGTATTGCCCGCGAAGCTCAATGAGTGGCTGCGTAGCCATCATGGCCGTGGCGTTGCTATCGGCGGTTTGGCCGGAGGCACCGAGGTGCTCGCCCGCTGTGGTTTGCTGGAAGGCTACCGCGCTACCTTGCCTTGGCAGCGCTTCGATGCGTTTGCCCAAGCCTATCCCCAGGTGACGCTCTCCCAACAGCTGTTTGAAATTGATCGTGACCGCCTGACCTGCGCGGGCGGCACCGCCGCTATGGATATGATGCTCACGCTAATTGGCAAGCATCACGGCCCGCGCTTGGCCGAGCAGGTTTCTGAACAGTTTGTTTGCGACCGTATTCGCTTAGCCGATGAGCGCCAGCACGTGCCGCTGCGCAACCGTTTGGGCCACGCGCCCCAGAGCTTGGTAGATGCGGTGACTCTTATGGAAGCCAATATCGAAGAGCCGCTCTCGACGTTGGAACTGGCCGAGCATTTGGGGATCTCCCGGCGTCAGCTGGAGCGACTATTCAAGAAGTACCTGCAGGCGGTGCCAAGCCGTTATTATCTGGACTTGCGGCTGCAGGAAGCCCGCAAGCAGCTCAGAGAGAGCGACCGTCCCGTGGGCGACATTGCCCTGATGACCGGTTTCTCCTCGGGCGCGCACTTTTCCACCGCCTACCGTAACCATTTTGGGATCACCCCGCGGGAAGAGCGGCTGGGGTAGGCGCAGCTTTTCATAATTTACCGTCCCAATACTGAAAGCAGGGCGTCCTACGCCCCCCGTATACTGAATCCATCGCTTACTCCACTGGAGGTACTGTCCCATGAGCCACACCCCAAGCCGTCAAGACTTCGACCACTACATGACGCCTAACTACGCGCCGCAGCAGATTATTCCGGTACGTGGTGAAGGCAGCCGCTTGTGGGACCAAGAAGGCCGCGAGTACATCGATTTCGCTGGCGGTATTGCGGTGAACTCCCTGGGTCACTGCCATCCGGTGCTGGTCAATGCGCTGAAAGAGCAGGGCGAAAAGCTTTGGCATCTCTCCAACGTATTCACCAACGAACCGGCGCTCAAACTGGCCAAAACCCTTACCGAGCGCACCTTCGCCGATAAGGTCTTTTTATGCTCCTCCGGCGGTGAAGCCAACGAAGCCGCGCTGAAGCTGGCACGCCGCTGGGCGGTCGACCACTACGGCGAGCATAAAGACAAAATCATTTCGTTCTACCAGTCGTTCCATGGCCGCACGTTCTTCACCGTGAGCGTAGGCGGCCAGCCCAAGTACTCCCAAGGCTTTGGCCCGGTACCGGGCGGTATTCTCCACGCCAACTTCAACGACCTGGAGAGCGTTCGCAAGCTCGTGGGCGACGACACCTGCGCCATCATGGTTGAGCCGATGCAGGGCGAAGGCGGCATCGTCCCCCGCGACCCAAGAGTTCCTGCAGGGCCTGCGCGATCTGTGTGACGAGCACAACGCGCTGCTGATTTTCGATGAAGTGCAAACCGGCGTTGGACGCAGCGGAGAGCTGTATGCCTATAAAAACTTCGGCATTACCCCGGATATTCTCACCAGCGCTAAGTCGCTGGGCGGCGGCTTCCCGATTGGTGCCATGCTGACCACCGATGCCATCGCCACATCGCTAGCCATCGGCACCCACGGCTCTACCTACGGCGGTAACGCATTGGCCTCAGCGGTGGCGCTGGCGGCGGTCGAGTTCATCGATACGCCGGAGGTGCTGCAAGGTGTTAAACACCGCCACGACCTGTTCCGCGAGCACCTGGAAACCATCAACCGCAAGCACGGCGTTTTCAAAGAGATCCGTGGTATGGGCATGCTGATGGGAGCCCAGATGTCGGACGCTTTCGAAGGCCGTGCCAAAGATATTCTGCCGTTGGCGATTGAAGAGGGCGTGATGGCGCTGATTGCAGGCCCCAACGTGCTGCGTATGGCGCCCTCGCTGGTGATTCCCGAGGAAGACATCGCCGAGGGCATGGCACGTCTCGAGCGTGCCATCAAGCGACTTGTCGCTAGCGCATGAGTCAGGCGCAAGTCACACAAGAGGGGGCGTTAAACATGTTGGTAATCCGACCGGTCACCCTGGCTGACCTTTCCGCCTTAGAGCAACTGGCAGAACATGCGGTGCCTCGGCTTACCAACCTGCCCGCCAACCGTGAACGCCTTGAGGAGCGCATTATGCGCTCCCAGGAAGCGTTTGCGAGTGATATCGAGTTCCCCGGTAACGAGCACTATATGTTCGTGCTGGCGGACGATAGCCGCAACGAGGTGCTGGGCACGGCCACCATCCGCGCCCAGGCGGGGGCTGCCGAGGCCTACTACACCTACCGCCAAGAGACGCTGATTCACGCCTCTCAGCAGCTTAACGTTCGCCGTGAAGTGCAAACGCTGGCGCTCTCTCATGAAGCCTCGGATGCCACGCTGCTTTGCGCGCTGTCGCTTAACCCGCGCTACAAAGGCACCAGCGCGGAGAGCCTGCTGCGCCGGGCGCGGCTGATGTTTATCGCCCAGTACCCGGAGCGCTTCTCACGGATTCTGGCGGTGGCCTTTCCCGGCTATTTGGATAGCCAGAACGAATCCCCCTTCTGGGAGAGCGTGGGCCGCCACTTTTTTGCCCGCAGCTTCCAAGAAATGAATCACATAGCGGGCGTGCGCTCAAAGAGCTTCATTGCTGAGGTGATGCCGCAGTTTCCGCTCTATTTGCCACTGCTCACGCCCCAGGCCCGTGCTGCCATTGGCCGCGAGCACCCGGCCCATGAAGCAGCGCTGGCCGAAATGCTGGCCGAGGGCTTCGTGCGCTCCCGACACGTGGATATTTTCGACGCGGGCCCCATCGTCAAAGCCGAACGCGAGCGCCTGGAAACGTTCCGCCGCGCTGCCTGGCACCCGGTACGGATACGCCCCGAGCACGCGCTGCCGGATGCCGAACCGGCGATGATCGCCAATCAAACGCTGAGCGATTTCCGCTGTATCGTCGCGCGCTATGCGCTCTCGCCCACGGGACAGCTGATGCTCTCCCCGCAGCACGCGGAGCGCTTGGGTGTAGAAGAGGGGCGGGCGGTGCTGGCGGCGCCGTTAACCCTGCCCAGCGCCGTGGACGCGCTCGATGAAGGAGAGATGTAATGCGCATTCGACCCATTGCCCGTGATGATCTGGATGGGCTCCAGGCGCTTGCGCAGCAGGCCGGTGTTGGCTTTACCTCGCTGCCGGATAACCGCGAGTTTTTGGCCGGTAAAATCGAGTCCGCCGCCCGCGCCTTCGAAGAGCGCACACCGGTAGACGACCGTCTCTACTTCTTCGTGCTGGAAGATGAAACCAACGGCGAGCTAGCAGGTTGTTGCGCCATCGAAGGCCAGGTAGGGCGTGAAGTGCCGTTCTACAACTACCGGCTTGGCACGCTGGCGCACTCGTCGGTACAGCTCGATTTGCATCGCACCATCGATACGCTGTTCTTGAGCTCCGACCATACCGGCGACGCCGAGGTGTGCTCGCTGTTTCTGCGCCCCGAGTATCGCGGCGAGGCCAACAAGCACCTGCGTAACGGGGCGCTGCTTTCCAAAGCACGCTGGCTGTTCATTGCCCAGTTCCGCGACCGCTTTCCGCAGAAAGTGCTGGCCGAGATGCGCGGCGTGTTCGACGAGAACAACGTTAGTCCCTTCTGGGAGAGCCTGGGGAAACACTTCTTCCCCATGGATTTCAACGAAGCCGACCGCTTGACCGGCCTGGGCCAGAAGAGCTTTATCGGTGAGCTGATGCCCAAGTTCCCGATCTACACCACGTTTATGTCGGAAGAGGCGCGGGCGTGTATCGGGCAGGTGCACCGTCACACCCGGCCGGCGCTGGAGATGCTTAAAAAAGAGGGGCTGCGCTGGGAAGGCTATATCGACATTTTCGATGGTGGCCCCACAGTGGAGGCCTACATCGATGACGTGCGGGCGATTCGCAACTCGCAGCTTTATCAGGTGGAAGTCTCAGCGAGCGCGCCGCAAGAGAGCGTTAGCCGCTGGCTGGCGGCATCTACCCAAATGCTGAACTTTACCGCGAGCTGGATCGGCCGCGGCCCGGCAGATAGCAGCACGATTGTGCTCACCCCCGACGAGGCCAAGCGGCTAGGCGTTTCCACCGGCGACGCCGTTCGCCTGCTGGAAACCTAATATTGGCAATCTAAGCGCCCCCTCGACCTGCGCCAAGACGACAAAAACTCAGTGAAGGAGAGCACGATGCACACCCAGAACATGCACGCCCAGCAGCAGCAACTGATCAACGGCGCCTGGGTCGTCGGCGACGCCGAGCCCTTTACCAAGCACGACCCCGTTGCGGGAACGCTGCTATGGCAAGGGGCGGCTGCCTCTAGCCGTCAGGTAAGCACGGCGGTGGAGGCAGCCCGTGCGGCGTTTCCTACCTGGGCGCGCACGCCCTTTTCTGAGCGTCAGGCGCTGGTGGAGCGCTTTGTCGACGTATTGACCGCACGCCGCGAGGACTTGGCCATTGCCATCGCCTCGGAAACCGGCAAGCCATTGTGGGAAGCACGCACCGAAGCAGGCGCAATGATTGGTAAGGTAGCGCTCTCTATTAAGGCGTACCACGAGCGCACCGGAGAGCGTGAAAAAGCCGTCGGCAGTGCCAAAGCGGTACTGCGCCACCGCCCCCACGGCGTCATGGCGGTGTTTGGCCCCTATAACTTCCCTGGCCACCTGCCCAATGGCCATATGGTGCCCGCCCTATTGGCGGGTAACACCGTGGTGTTCAAGCCCAGCGACCAAACCCCGCTCACCGCGGATCTCACCCTGCAGTGCTGGATAGAAGCCGGGCTGCCTGCTGGGGTGATCAACCTGGTGCAGGGCGGGGTGGCCGTGGGACAGGCGCTCTCTGCCCACCCGGGTATCGATGGCCTGCTGTTTACCGGCAGTGCCAAAGTGGGTGGCATGCTGCAGCAGCAGTTTGCCGGGCAGCTGGATAAAATCCTCGCGCTGGAATTAGGCGGCAACAATCCGCTGGTGGTGAAAGATGTGGAGGATGAGCGCGCTGCCGTGCTGACGATTCTCCAGTCGGCGTTTCTCTCTGGGGGGCAGCGCTGCACCTGCGCCCGCCGCTTGATGGTGCCCCAGGGGGAGGTGGGCGACCGCCTCATCGACGCGCTTTCGGATGCCATCGCTAAGCTGCACGTGGCGGGGCAGTTCGACGAGGAGCCTGCGCCGTTCTATGGCGGCTTGGTAAGCGTTGCTGCAGCCGATGGCCTCCTCAACGCCCAGGATGAACTGGAAGCCATGGGCGGTACGGTTATTAACCGTATGCAGCGCCTCAAAGAGAACACCAGCCTGCTCAGCCCCGCGCTGATCGACGTGACGGGCCTAGACGTGCCCGACGAGGAGCACTTCGGCCCGCTGCTGAAAATCCATCGCTATGCGGATTGGGATGAGGCGCTGGCCCTTGCCAACGACACCCGCTATGGCCTTTCTGCCGGGTTGATTGGTGGCGAGCAGGCGGATTGGGACGACTTCCTGCTGCGTATTCGCGCAGGCATTGTGAACTGGAACCGCCAGACCACCGGAGCCTCGGGCGATGCGCCCTTCGGCGGCGTAGGCGACAGCGGCAACCACCGCCCCAGCGCCTACTACGCGGCGGATTACTGCGCTTACCCGGTCGCCTCCATGGAAGCCGACAGCCTGGAAATGCCCGAAACCCTGCCGCCGGGAGTCAATCTATGAGCCTGAACAGTATCCGGGAAGTCAACTTCGATGGCTTGGTAGGGCTTACCCACAACTACTCGGGGCTTGCCCACGGTAACGTGGCCTCCATGAGTCACGGCGGTTTGGTCTCCAACCCTAAAGAGGGGGCGCTGCAGGGGCTGGCCAAGATGAAGTCGCTGATGGACGCGGGCTATGCCCAAGGCGTGCTGCCTCCTCAGCAGCGGCCTGATTTGGGCGCGCTGCGCGACTTGGGCTTCACCGGCAGCGACCGTGAGATGCTGGCACGTGCCGCGAAGCAAGCGCCGCAGCTGCTGCGGGCGGTATGTTCAGCCTCCAGCATGTGGACGGCTAACGCAGGCACAATTACCCCCAGCGTCGATGCACCGGATGGTCGGGTGCACTTTACCCCCGCCAACCTGCAATCCAGCTTTCATCGCTACCTAGAGCCGAAGACTACCGGCCGCGTGCTGCAAGCGATTTTTCGCGATGAGCAGCACTTTGCCCATCACCCGGTGCTGCCTGCCACGCCCGCGTTTTCCGATGAAGGGGCGGCCAACCACACCCGTCTGTGCGGCGAATACGGCGAGCCGGGCGTTCATCTCTTCGTTTACGGTCGCCAAGCGTTTAGCGACGCGAGTAGCAGCGGGCGCGAACCCAAGCGCTACCCCGCCCGGCAAACGCTGGAAGCCAGCCAAGCGGTGGCTCGTCAGCACGGGCTGAGCGACGCCCAGACCGTCTTTGCCCAGCAGCACCCGGAGGCCATCGATGCTGGGGTGTTCCACAACGATGTGATTGCCGTGGGCAACGGCCCGGTGCTGCTCTACCACGAAATGGCATTTCTCGATGAAGAGCGCACGCTGGACGAGCTGCGCGCCAAAATGAGCACGCCGCTGATTCCCGTTCGGGTGCCGGTGGCAGCGGTGAGCATGGAAGACGCGGTGGCGTCGTACCTGTTCAACTCCCAACTGCTCTCCAACCCAGACGGCACAATGACCCTGGTGGTGCCCAGCGAGTGCCAAGAGCGTGAAGCCGTTTGGAACACGATTCAGAACTTCATCCTGGCGGGCAATAACCCTATTGGCGAAGTGATCGTTAAAGACGTTAAGCAAAGTATGCGCAACGGCGGCGGTCCCGCCTGCCTGCGCCTGCGGGTGGTGTTGTCGGAAGCCGAGCGCGCTGCGCTGACTGGCCGTGTACTGCTCAACGAGGCACTTTATAGCGACCTCACCGCCTGGGTGAACCGCCACTACCGCGACCGCCTCGCTACCGACGACTTGGCCGACCCGCAGCTCGCGACGGAGGTGCTCACCGCGCTGGATGAGCTGACGCAGCTGCTGAACATTGGCTCGGTGTATCCGTTTCAACAGGGGTAAGCGCCCTGCCAAACAGCTTATCATGAGGTTTTCTCATGATGAGTTGAATTAATGTCGCTTTTCATTCATGTGGTGGGTCTGGCATAAAGAACACATCCTCTTCGATGACGTGGCGCTAACGCCCGTCTATCGAAACGTCACACATGGCATCGAGCGCTGAGCTGCATTGGGGCGCCGTCGCCAATCTCGACCAACAGGGTGTTTGTTCGCGATGAGCTACGACTTTACCTTCGATATCAAGAGCGTCCGGTTCGACGAAAACTACCGTCCTGCCGAGAGCACGCGTACCACGACCAACTTCGCCAATCTGGCGAGAGGCGAGCGCTGCCAGGAAAACCTGCGTAACGCGCTGACCATGATCGACAATCGCTTCAATACCCTGGCCCATTGGGATAACCCCAAGGCAGACCGCTACGCCGTCGAGCTGGAGATCATTACCGGCGAGCTAAGCGTGGCGGCTGAAGGCACTACCTTCCCGGCGATCGAGATGTTGAAGACGACCATCATCGATCGGCATCTCGACAAACGCATCGAGGGCATGACGGGGAACAACTTCTCCTCCTACGTCCGCGACTACGACTTCAGCGTGTGGCTCTCGGAGCACAACAAGGAGCGGTCGGAATTTGGTATTCCGGAGGGGTTTGGCGATCTTCACGGCAAGCTGTTCAAGCGTTTCGTCGACTCCGAGGCGTATCGATCCGTTGCCAGCAAGGCGCCGGTGATCTGTCTCAGCGTTTCCAGCAACAAGGTGTATCGCCAGACGGAAAATCGCCACCCGGTGCTGGGCGTCGAATACGTGAACGACACATCGTCACTCACGGATTTCTATTTCGCCAAGATGGGCCTGCAGGTGCGTTACTTCATGCCGCCCCATAGCGTGGCACCGCTGGCGTTCTACTTTTCCGGCAATCTGCTGGCCGATTACAGCGATCTCGAACTGATCAGCGCCATCAGCACCATGGAGACGTTCCAGAAGATCTATCGACCGGAAATTTACAACGCTAACTCGGCGGCAGGTAAGGTCTATCAACCGCATCTGACCCATCAGGACTACTCGTTGACCCGTATCGAGTACGACCGCGAAGAGCGTAGCCAGCTGGCCGTCGAGCAGGGCAAGTTTGCCGAGCGCTACTTCATCGAACCTTTCCGTCACGTGCTCGAGCGCTGGTCGGCCGATGTCGCCCTTTGATTCACTGTTTACCAAGGATATTGTTATGAAGACATTGCTGCCCACATCGACGGCCGGAAGCCTGCCCAAGCCCGCTTGGCTGGCCGAGCCAGAAAAGCTCTGGTCGGACTGGAAGCTGCAGGGCGAGGAGCTGGCCCAAGGCAAGCAGGATGCACTGCGGGTATCGCTGCACGATCAGCGCTTGGCGGGTATCGATATCGTCAGTGACGGTGAGCAGACTCGCCAGCACTTCGTCACCACCTTCATCGAGCACTTGAACGGCGTTGATTTCGAGCAGCGCGAGATCGTCAAAATCCGCGACCGCTACGACGCCAGCGTGCCCTCGGTGGTGGGCCCCGTCTCGCGGGAAAAACCGGTCTTCGTGGACGATGCCAAGTTCCTGCGTCAGCAGACCGACCAGCCCATCAAGTGGGCGCTGCCCGGGCCCATGACCATGGTCGACACCCTCTATGACGGCCACTACAAGAGCCGCGAAAAGCTGGCCTGGGAGTTCGCCAAGATCCTCAACCAGGAGGCCCGCGACCTGGCAGCGGCTGGCGTGGACATCATTCAGTTCGATGAGCCCGCCTTCAACGTTTTCTTCGATGAGGTGAACGACTGGGGCATCGCCGCCCTGGAGAAAGCCATCGAAGGCGTCACCTGCGAGACCGGCGTGCATATCTGCTACGGCTACGGCATCAAGGCCAATACCGATTGGAAGAAGACGCTGGGGTCCGAGTGGCGCCAGTACGAAGAGATCTTCCCCAAGCTGCAGGCGTCGAACATCGACATCGTTTCGCTGGAGTGCCAGAACTCCCACGTGCCGATGGAGCTGATCGAGCTGATTCGCGGCAAGAAGGTGATGGTTGGGGCCATCGACGTGGCCACCCACGCTATCGAGACGCCGGAAGAGGTCGCCGACACGCTGCGCAAGGCGCTGCAGTTCGTCGATGCCGACAAGCTCTACCCCTGCACCAACTGCGGTATGACGCCCCTGCCTCGTGAAGTCGCCCAGGGTAAGCTGAAGGCGCTGAGCGCTGGCGCAGCGATCGTACGGCAGGAGATTTCTCGATAGTCGGCTTGGCCATTAGGCGGGTGATGACCCCCATGCATTGGGACACAGAGAGTGATACAGGCGGACTAGAGCTTCCGCCTGGGTATCCTCGTTCCAGCGCCCCCCGAAAGCTTTCGATCGACGTCGGCACGCCGTTCACCCGAGGGAAATAGACGTCGGAAAGCATTAAAATCTTCATCATGAACGACTTAACGGCTAGGGTGGCTGCCAGTATGGCAACGCGCCGCGACACCGCCATGACAGCCGTGGTGGTGTTGACTTCCTTTCATCATGATGGATATGACATGCGACGTATTTTTGTGCTGCCCACGTCCTGGGCGGGCTGGGGGCTTTTCATTGCCTTTGTGGCGCTAGTATTGGCCGGTATTTGGCCAGTGATTGGTTGGGTGAACCGGGCCACGCTGGTCATGGGGTTGCCGCTGCTGGTGGTGTGGAGCTATGTGATCATCCTCTCCTGCGTAGCGGTCATGCTGGTGGGCAATCGCATTGTAGAGCGAGACGACCATGAATAGTGCCTGGCCGTTAGTGATCACGCTGTTATACGTGGCCACCGCGATGTTGATCGGCCTTCGCGCACGGGCGGGGCGCTCTATGAATACGCTAGAAGAGTGGGGCGTGGCGGGGCGCAGTATGGGGCCAGTGACCCTCTACTTACTGATCGCGGCAGGCAGTGTGAGTGCTTACACCTTCATGGGCGCACCGGGCTGGGCCTACTCCAAGGGCGTGGCGGTATTTTATGTGGCGGTTTATTTGGCCTATTTAGCGCTGGTGGCCTGGTACTTCGGGCCGAAGGTGTGGCAGTTCGGCGAGCAGTTTGGCCATGTAACGCAGGCAAGCGCCATTGCCGACCGCTACCAAAGCCCTGCGCTAGGGGCGCTGTCCGCGCTGGTGATGGCGGTGGGCTCCGTGGCCTACGCGGTGCTACAAACGATTGGCTCAGCTTATATTCTATTCGTGATGAGCGGCGGGCAGATTCCTGTTTGGCTAGGCGTGCTGTTGGTGCTGGCCTGCATTGCCGTTTATCTCTACGCCAGCGGGCAGCGGGCGATTGGCCGTACTAACGCGTTCCAGGGTGTGCTGATGCTGGCGGTGGCCTGGGCGGTAGGCCTGTGGGCCATACACAGCGCCACCGGCGGGCTGAGTTTTACGGGCGTATTTGAACGCATCGCCGCAGAGCACCCCGAGTTTCTGACCCTCCCCGGCGCGGGGGGCGATATGAGTTTTAGCTTCTGGACCACGTCGATCATCGTCTCGATGCTGTCGTTCATGCCCCCCGTCTGGACGCAGTGGATGAGCGCCTCCTCCGCACGTACCATTCGCCGTAGCGCAACGTGGCTGCCTACCTATTACGTGGTGATTCTGCCCATGGTGGTGGTGGGCTTTATCGGTATTTTCTCGCTGCCGGAGCTGGCGCGGGCAGATACCGTGGTGCTGGAATACGCCATGCAGCACTTGCCCGTGGTGCTGGTGGGGCTGCTGGGCGCGGGCACCCTGGCAGCCTCCATGTCTTCCAGCGAGCCATTCATTCACTCGGTTTCCCTTTCCGTGAGTAAAGACGTGCTGCAGCCGCTTTTCAAGCTCTCGGAGGGTGACACCGCCCAGTTGGCGCGGCTTTTGATTCTACCCATTATGTTCTTGCTGATTGCGCCGCTGGCGATTGCCGAGCCGGGTAGCCTAGTAATGATCCTGCTGGTTGGGCTTGGTTTTGCGTCGCAGGTGTTGCCTGCATTCATTGGTATGTTCTTTTGGCCTCGCGCCTCTAGGTTGGGCGTTATGGCGGGCATTTTGGGCGGTTTCGTAGTGACGGTAGCATTCACCACGCTATGGCGACACCCGCTCGGCATTCATGCCGGTTTTTGGGGGCTCATGGTCAATTTGCCGCTATTTGTTCTGGTGTCATTAGTGACCCCTGCTACGCGTGAAGAGGTGGTCGAGCGTTTCTTTCGCATTTCAGCCCCTCGCGGACTGACGCGTTTGGGCAGACGGGTGTCTTAATCTGTTAACGTCCATCGTCTACGCTTATCTCAGAGCGTTTTAATGCACTACTGACAAAGGCACTGCAATGAGCCACGCATTGACTGGACATAACCGCCCTCAACAGGTCATCAAGGCCATACAACAGGCGAATGCGTCGCTGAGCGCGGCGCATCGGCAGGCGAAATACGCCAAAATGGCAGCCTCTCCTTATCGTTTCTTTCGCGGTTCCAACCATCTGTATTGGCAGGATGTTTGGCACGACTGGCGCTTCGCGCTGTTCGGCGGCTGGCCCAATACCCAAACATGGCTACAAGGCGATGCCCATGCCTACAACTTTGGCGCTTACGGCCATCACGATGACCAAGTACGCTACGGCATGGATGACTTCGATGATGCGTTGATTGGGGATTACCAGTACGACGTGTGGCGGCTGGCTATCAGTCTCGTGTTGGATGCTTATGAGAACGCTGAGTTAAGTCCCAAAGCGGTGGATAAAGCGCTCAAAAAATTGCTAGAAGGCTACATGGAGACGCTGAGTGCGTACCGTGATGAAGAGCGGCCGATTTATGCGGTAACGCTCGACAGCGCGAAAGACCCGCTCAAATCCTTTATGGGTAAAGTAGCCGATAAACAAAGCCGGGCGCGCATGCTGGAGAAGTGGACGACTCTGGATCCCGACAAAGGGCGTCACTTTGCCGAGCGCCCCGGCAAGCTCGCCAATCTGCCTGCCGATGTAGCAAGCCAGCTACGCCGCATCATCGAGCAGGAGTACCAGCAAACGCTGCAGCACCCCATCAAGGAGAGCGACCCGCAGCACTTCCGCGTCAAAGACACCGCACGGCGTTTGGATGCAGGCACCGGGTCGTTGGGTGTCGAGCGGTACTATGTGCTGATCGAAGGCGGGGCAGATCACGAGCACGACGATGTGATCCTGGATATCAAAGAGCAGGTCACGCCAGAGGCCTACCGCCTGATGGACAAAGCGCAGCAGCAGGCGTGGCGCAAGCTGTTTCCCAATGAAGGCATTCGCCATGCCGCGGCGTTCCATGCCATTGCGGAGCACCCGGATGCCTACCTTGGCTGGTTGACCATGAACGGCAAGGTATTTTCGGTACGCGAACGCTCGCCTTTCAAAAAGGATTACCCCACCCACAAGCTCGCTGGCGGTAAAGCCTACCGCAAGCTGGCGCGCCAGTGGGGCGAGATTCTGGCCCGTGAACACCTGCGCGGTGCGCAGGCACTTAACCGAGGCAAAGCCGCACCGTTTGCCGACGCGGTATGCCAGCGGTTAGAAGGGCGTGAAGAGCAGTTTATCGGCGTGGTCTCAACGCTTGCTAAGGCCTATGCCGACTGTGTTACTCAAGACTACCAAGTGTTCATGGAGCATTTTCAAGCCAACGACACGGCATTATAGGTTGAGTAGTGCCGTGCCAGTGGCTTAATACGTAACGCGTTAGCTGCTACTGGCACCACCGACGATGCCACTTCTCAAGCCGCTTTCCTGACCGGAGCGGCTTTTTAAATGATGAGACACGGTGTCTTCTGGGGAGCCTGCCATTTCCCGGAACATGCCCATGGAGCCCAGCAGAGCCGAAGACTCATAGGGCACGAACACGCGTTCGCCGTCTTTCGCCATGGTGGGCAGCACTTTGATATAGCTTTGGCCAAGCAGGTAACCCACCACCGTGCGCTTGTTCTCTTCGCTATCGCCAATGGCGCTGAGCACCAGCTTGATCGACTCCTGCTCGCCCTGGGCACGCAGAATGGCCGACTCTTTATCGCCCTGGGCATTCAAGATGGCGGATTCACGCTGGCCTTGGGCCATGGCAATGGCGGCTGATTTTTCGCCCTCGGCTTCGGTGACCGTTGCGCGGCGTTTACGCTCGGCGGCCATTTGCAGGCGCATGGCCGATTCAACCTCTTCCGGCATGGCGATATCCTGCACTTCCACCCGGGAGATCTTGACCCCCCATTTAGAAGCTGGCTCTTCCATCGCCGCCTGAATCTCGTTGTTCACCTCCGCGCGGGACTCAAACAGTTTATCCAGCTCCATCTTACCCACCACCGAACGGAGCGTGGTTTTCGCCAATACCTCGACGGCTTGGCTCATGTTCTCGACTTCATAGACTGCCCGCTTGGGGTCGATGATTTGATAATACAGCGCGCCATTGATGCGCACCGTGACGTTATCCGTGGTCACCACGGGCTGGCCGGGGAAATCCATCACCGTTTCGCGGCGGTCAATGCGGGTCTCATCGGTAGTGATGGCCGTGTACTCCTCGCCCATTTTGCGATAGCGCAGCATGGTGATGGCGCGGGGCTGTTCGATAAATGGAATGATGATGTTGATACCGCTCTCCAACACGCGGTGAAAAGAGCCGAGACGCTCGATCACCATCACTTCCGATTGGCGAACGATCACCAAGCCTTTCGAAATGATCAAAATGCCGATGACGACGATGATCAGGCTAATCAGTAGGCCGGGGCTTATCGGTAAATCCATGTCAAGACTCCTGGGTGTTGGGGGTGGCGCGTGAACGATCATCCGTGTCGGATGGCGTTAAGGTGACCAGCGCGGTCGTGCCTTCAAAGCGTTTGAACACGACCTGCGTGCCTTCGGGCAGCTCTGTTTGGCCACTTTCGAGCACACGTATACGGTAGAAATCGCCGTTCACTTTAATCCCAGTGGCATTGTCGTAATCTCTCAGCAGCGTGGTATAGCGGTTGCCTTTTTCTACGCCGGTACCAGTGGTGCCGTAGGCAACCCCTTTGGGAGAGAAGCGTGGCCGAATCACCATTACGCCTAATGGCACCAGCACTCCCGCAAAGATGCCCATGCTGAGCAACTGCCAGGGCAGCGATAGCCCCAAAGCCGTGACGGCGGCGGTGAGCGCCGCAGCGATGCCGAGCGCCAACAGCACCATCGCGCCAGAGGTCAGTTCGGCTAGGCTCAACAGTAGGGCGAGCACTAGCCAGCTATAGGCAGGGTTCCAATCCATATACGCTCCTGATGCCAATACACATTTTATAGGACAACGTACCACTGCTTTGGCAGTGACATAAGCATGGTTGTGATATTCATAGTAAATAGTTAGACCAATTCAATTGGGTGTTATCCTCCGCACCTGATTTAGCGATCCCCCCATAGCTTTATAGACATGGCATGGGTAGATGGGGACGAGTGAAAAGGAAGTAATGAAAAGGAGAGCCGCGTGTCGGGTGTTATTTATTGGTTGGATATGGCGGGAGTGATTGTGTTTGCCCTGTCGGGCGTGATTTTGGCCTGCCGTTCGCGGATGGACCCGTTTGGCATGCTGGTGCTGGCGGCGGTGACCGGGATCGGCGGCGGCACCTTGAGGGATCTGGTGCTGGGTGTCCGGCCGGTGTTCTGGGTCACCGACCCCACGTATCTGTGGGTCATCCTCGCCACGGTGGGCGTGTCGTTGGTGGGATTTCACTATATCCATCGTCTGTCTCGGGGTTTTTTACCCATCGCGGATGCCTTCGGCCTGGCACTGTTTACCGTGATCGGTACCCACAAGGCGCTGCTGCTGGGCACGTCGGGGGTGGTAGCGGTACTCATGGGCATGATGACCGGCGTGGCGGGCGGCATGATTCGTGATGTGCTGGCCCAGCGGGTGCCGATGGTGCTGCGCGAAGAGATTTACGCCACCGCCGCCATGGCGGGTGGAATTGTCTATGTCGCGCTGCAGGCGCTCGATGCGCCACTGACTATCGCCATTGCCGCCTCGCTCAGTGTGACACTGGGGCTGCGCTTAGCGGCGATTCATTGGCACTTGGCTTTGCCGGTGTTTGCCTGGGTCACGCTGCCGCCTAAACACCAAGACGCCAACGCGCCGCTGTCGACACCGCAAAAGGCCAAAGAGCGTGTACGTATGATTCGTCGGGAGCGCACGCGCCGCTAAGGCCTGGGAAAACGCTGGGCGTCGCGCCAGCGGTCAAACCAGCGCTTGGGCTGGAGTACACGCAGGGCCGGTTCGCTGTCGTTCAGCTCCACGCCAAGGCCCACGGCACCAAGCCGGGCATAGAGCGCGCCATTGGCTTGGCCGTTGGCTAGGGTCATATCGGAGAGCAGTCGCAGTGGCCCGCCTGTGAGCGTGAGATCATGCAGGCGTATTTGCTCTCCGCTCATCGCCAGTGCCGCACTGCCATGGATGTCATGCACGTTCAGTAGCCTACCCAGCCAGTCGCTCTCCCGGGCGCGGGCGAGAAAGAGCCGTGCCAAGAGCCCCGTATCGCGCATCCCTAATCGTAGCTGGCTGGTGAGTTGAATGGGATTACTCCACTCCAGTTGCGCCTCCTCCATGGTGAGCTGTACCCACCAGCCCGCATCCTGAGTGCCATCGTCGCTGCGACGAAAGACGTTTTCCAAGCGCAGGTAGGAGTCGTTGGCGGTGAACCGACGTGTCTCGATATCGCCTTCGGTAAGCTGTAAATGCAGCGTCACGTCGCCCCTCAGGCGCTGCTCCAGTAGCGCCATCTCGGTGTCGAAAGCGCGCAGCGTGATATCACCTTGGGCACGCAGCCCCTCCAGCAGCCATTCGCTGGTCAGGCTGGCGTTGCCGGAGAGAAGCTCGACTCCCGCATCTTCTGGCAGGTAGCGGTTGTAGCGGGTAATGTCCGGCACCTCGGTGATGGGTAGCGCAACGCGGGTGGTGAAGTGTTCGGGAGCGGGTGAGTCCAGCACGTCGCTAAAGCGGTCGGTTTGGGTGGTGAGCGCAAAATGGCGGCCTTCCAAATGCGCGCGGTCGTCCTCTTGCTGCCGTAGGACAAACTGCGGAATCCCCAGCGAAAGCTGCGCCTGCTCGGGGCTGTCGAGCTGGGCGGTCAGCTCGCCGCGCCCGGTGGCTAAATAGTCGAGGAACGTCACTTCTAACTGGTTAGCCTTGATCCGCAGCCGCGTCGGAGCTTGCAGCGCGTCATCGATGAACGCGCCCTGCAAAAAGAGCTGGCCGTTGCCGGATAGCGTTACGCCGTGGGCATCCGGTAAAAACGTGTTGAGAAATCCCAGCCGCTGCACGCTGCCCTCCAGCGTGAACTGCCCGCTAGGCGTAGCGTTTCGGCGCTGGAAACGGCCGTTGCGCAGCACCAGCGTGCTCTCCAGCGCTTCGCTGGGATGTTGCGGGTCGGCGACTTGCCAGCTCAGCCGCGAGCCGCTGATGTCCATCTCCGTGCCATTCAGCGCCGCTTGGCGAATCGCCAGTGTGAGCTGCGTATTGCTCACCAAGGTGCCGCGCTGCCCGCTACGTTGCCAGCCGGTGGTCAGCGCGTTGCCGGCTAGATGAAGCTCTCCGCTTAGTTGCTCGGTCGTGAGGATTAGCTGCCCATGGCTGGTGGCCGTGCCACTGTTTAACGTAAGCGGAGAAGGGCTGGGCAACACCGACGCAAGGTAGGGTTGTAGCGTTTGGATATTGGGCAGCGTGGCGTCTTCCCAGCTCAGTTGCGCCGTGGCACTTTGTTGGGCCTGCTCGGGGTCGAGGGGGCTTTGTGCCGCTAGTGTTAGCGCTGCGTTTGCCAGCAAGGTGCGCTCCTGATGGCGCAGCGTGGCGTCCGTGAAGGCCAGTTTTGCCGTTATCTGTTCCTTAGTAGAGAGCGCCGCGTCGAGGGTACCGCTGCCTTGCGCGGTGAGTTCGAGCAGCTCTGCGCCTAGCGTGGGGGCTTGAACGGTTAGCGATGCTTCGTAAGGGCGTGCATCCTGGAGCGTCGCGCTGGCGGTGATGCTCCCCTGGCCGGAAAGCCGAACCCCTTGGCCATCGAAAGCCGTTGCGAGATAGCGGTCGAGCATGTCGAGTCGTGTCACTTCGCCCGATAGCTCAAATGACGCACGGGTGGGCAAGTCGAGCTGATCCAGGCGCTGATTGGGAATGTGGGTAGCGAGGGCGAGCTGGGTATTCGTCGCGTAGGGATGCGTATCGGCTAGCGTGACGTTTTCCAACTGGGTCGTGAAGCGCAGTTGACCCTCTTCCACGGCGAGTCTGACGCGCCCCTGGCCCGTGGCGGTATGCGGCGGCGGTGTGTCATCCGCTACCAGCCAGCGGCGCGTGTTATCGGTACTTCTCAAGCGCTGCTCATCCATCGAGAGGGCCAGCTCGGGGGCTGCTAACGTCAGTTCGCTGTCCGGCTGCAGTTGGCCCTCGGCGAGCGCAAGCTCGCCTTCCAACACGCCGCTGCCTGCCAAGCTTAGCCAGGGCAGTGCCTCTAAGTAAGGCATGAACACATCCCAAGCGTCGGCTTGAGCCGTGATGGCAAGCTGGGCGGTGAGGGCGTCGAGCAGCGCCTCCGTCAGCGCATCGTTACTTTGCTGGGTGGACAGTGAGTCCAGTGACGCCGTACTGCGTAGCTGAATGTCCTGCACCAGCGTGGTTTGATCGCTCAAGCGGACGAGGCGGCCCTGGGTAATATCCAAGCCTACATAAGGCACGCTGAGGGTCTCTTGGCTGAACTGGGTATCCTCGACCTTCAGCTGGCCCTCTGCTTCCAGGGCAATGTCCCCGATGGTAAAGCGGCGAATGCCGTTCGCTTCCAGTGCTTGAATATGTAGCTCTCCGCGCAGCAGGGCAAGCAGCGATAGCGACAGGGTGGCTTGGCTGGCCTCGACGGTAATCGGTAGCGCCTCGTCTTCTCGGGCTAGGTAGAGGTTGTCGACTTCCCAACGGCCAGGGTGAAGGCTCTGGGCGTTCGTCCAGCGTACCTCGACCCCTTCGATGGTGGAGAGTCGTTGCGGTAGCCATTGGCTGTTAAGCAGCCAGTGGCTGCCTACTAGCCAGATCAGCACGAGGGCTAGCGCGCCAAACAGCAGGACGATCAGTGGGCGAAAACGACGTGGTGCAGCGGGCGTGTCACGGGACATACGGGCTTCCTAGCAGATGACTCCTGTTGGCGCGTGTTTTATGGCATTATGCGCGACGTGGGGCAGTTATGGGTTTTCGATTTCAACGCTAGGCAGGCAGCAAAGCCATGTTCAAGGATTTTTACGCGCAGCGCGGAGAGTATGTGGTGATCTCCGCGGAGCAGGCCAGCCGCTTCGCTAAAAGCGTGGCTGGCGACTACAACCCGATTCACAACCCGGATGCGCGGCGTTTCTGCGTGCCCGGCGACCTGCTGTTTACGCTGGTGCTGGTGAAGTTTGGGCTGTCGCGACAAATGGAATTTCGCTTCACCAATATGGTGGGTGCCGACACACCGATCAAGTTTAGTGAAACCGTTGACGGGGATATTCACGTTTGTGACGACAGCGGTAAATGCTATTTACAGGTTGTCCGCAGCGGCGATATGACCCGCGATGAAGCGGTGGTAGAAGGGTTTGCCCGCTGCTACGTCGCCTTCTCGGGTAAGAATTTTCCCCACTATCTCAAGCCGCTCATGGAGCAGCATGGGGTGATGTTTAACCCTAAACGCCCGCTGGTGATCTACGATAGCATGGGCTTTTGCCTGGAACGTTTAGACGGCTTCTCACCTAATCTGGCGCTGAATCAATCCTCCTTGGATGTCCAGGGTAAACGTGCAGATGTGCTGCTGGAATTTTCCATTGAGTCAGCCGGTGAAGCGGTGGGTGTAGGCTCTAAGAAGCTCGTCGTCAGCGGGCTATGCGACTACGACGCTACCGAAATGGCGGCCATTGTCGACGAATTTTACCGCTTGAAAGCCGCCTACGAAGCCGCCTAGGGCAGTGGATGCCTACCCGTCATTGCGACGCTGCGTTAGCGCAATGGCGGGTGCCATTAACGCTACCGCTCAGGTATTCTCAAAGCCGACTAATTAAAAAAATACCCAAAGCGCCGACCGGCACTTTGGCTGGACAATGAGGCTTTGCATGAACCGAATGAAAACGCTGACGCTTGCCTGTGCCGCAGTGACCCTGGCCGTTACCTCTATCAGCGCCCAGGCACGTGATTTTCGTCTAGGGCTGATTACGCCCGCCCAGCACTTGTGGTCTACCGAAGCCGAAGCGTTTGCCCAAACGCTGAGCGAGCGCTCAGGCGGTGAGCATAGCGTTAGCGTGTTTCCAGCTCAGCAGCTAGGCAACGAAGCGCAGATGGTGCAGCAGCTGCAAACCGGCGCGCTGGACATGGCGTTTCTGACCATTGCTGAAATCTCCAACCGCATTCCTGATTTTGGCGCGCTCTACGCCCCTTATTTGGTGGATGACGTGAACCATGCCGCGCGTCTGCTGCGTTCCGATGCCGCCGGAGAGTTGCTGGATCTGATGCCGGAAGGTGTTGGCTTGGTCGGTGTGGGTTACGGCATGGTGGGCATGCGCCAAGTATTGAGCCGCAGTCCTATCGAAAGCGCTGACGATCTGCAAGGCCAGCGGCTACGTATCACGCCCTTCGAGCCCATTCGCGATTTCTATACGGCTACCGGTGCAGCACCGGCCCCCATGCCGCTACTGGAAGTTTACGATGCGCTGGCCAATGGCCAAGTCGACGCCATCGATATGGACTTCGACTCGATTTTGATTCTGAAATTCTACGAGCAGGCGAACAACCTGCTGATCTCCAATCATATGATGTTCCCCATGGTGGGGGTGGTGTCTGGGCGCGTTTGGCGCGAGCTCTCTGAAGAGGATCGCGAGCTGATCGATACCGCCATGGCCGAACATCTGGAGAACGTGCTGACGGGGTTCGAAGAGATGGACGCCGCTCAGGAAGAGGAGATTCGCGGGTTGGACATCAATATCGTCGAAGCCGACGCTGAGTTTTTCTCTGAGGCGATTGCCGAGTGGGAGCGTATCTGGGCACCCAAAGCGCCCATGCTGGAAACCCTGCGTGCGGAAGCGGATCGCTTGCGCGACGAGTAGTGTCAATAAAGGCTAATAATCATCATGCTGCAACGCCTGTCCAACGGGCTTGCCCGTTGTGAAGAGATCACCGCCGCTGCCTTGGCAGCGGCGGTGACGTGTTTGATCCTCACGAATATCGCCTTTCGCGCGCTGGGTAGCCCACTTTACTGGGTCAGTGAACTGGCGATCTACGCCATGATCTGGATGACCTTCTTGATTGCTGGGGCGGTGCTGAAACGTCGCCACGGCATCGCGGTGACACTCGTGAGCGACCTGCTGCCGTCTGCAGGAAGAAAGTGGGTCATCGTCGCGGTAGATATGATGGTATTGCTGTTTGCCCTGATGCTGGTGTGGCTCTGCTGGCGGTGGTATCAGCCGCTGACGCTGGCTCAAACCGGCTTCGATATACGGGCGTTCCAGGGCCAGACGTTCAATTTCATCTATGCGGAAAATACCTCCACCCTGGGCATTAAAAAATTTTGGGCATGGCTGATCGTGCCTTGGTTTGCAATCTCGCTGAGCCTGCACGGCGTGTCGAATCTAGTGCAATCGCTAACGGCCATGAGGGGACGTGTATGACGGTCGTGGTGTTTCTGCTGCTACTTCTGGGCGCCGTGCCCATTGCGTTGGTACTGGCGCTCACGGCGATGTGGTATATCCAACCTCCGGCAATACGGTGCTATTCGACTCCTACCCGCAGCAGCTGTTTAGCGCCATCGAAAGCTATGGGCTGTTGGCGATTCCGTTGTTCATGCTGGCCGGGGAGTTGATGAACGAGGGCGGGTTGACCAAGCGATTGATTGCTCTGGCGCGCATTTTGGTGGGAGGCTTTCGCGGCGGCTTGGCCTATATCAACTTGGTGGCCAACATGATGATGGCGGCGATCATTGGTTCGGCGGCGTCACAAATCGCCATCATGTCTCGCGCCATGGTGCCTGCAATGGAGCAGGAAGGTTACGATACCCCCTACAGCGCGGCGATCACCGCCGCAGGGGGCCTACTATCGCCGATCATCCCGCCCTCCATGCTGTTCGTGCTGTTTGGGGTCATGGCTCAGGTGCCCATTGCAGAAATGTTTATCGCAGGGCTGTTACCAGGGCTTTTGTTGGGCGCAAGTTTTTTTGTGGTCATCGCTTTGGTGGGGCTGGTGCAGCAGTACCCGAAAGGGCAGTGGCCGAGCCGTCAACAAGCGCTGCATGATGCGTTATGGGGGTTGCCCGCACTGCTGATTCCCGTGATTATCATCGGCGGCATTTTGTTGGGTATCGCCACGCCCACGGAATCGGCGGCACTGGCCTCGCTGGCGGCCCTGCTGATGGGGCGCTTCGTGTATGGTGATCTGCGTTTGACGCAGCTTCCCATGGTACTCACACGCACGGCGATCAATGCCGGTCTTGTCATCATGCTGATTGCCGCAGCGGGTGTGTTTGGCTGGGTAGTGATCTACGAGCAACTGCCGCAAATGGCCGCTGAATGGATTGCTGCGTTGACCAGTAGTCCGTTTCTTTTTTTGCTGTTGGTGATTGGGGCGCTACTGCTAGTGGGAATGGTGATCGATGGGATTGCCGCGCTGATTTTGGTAGTGCCCATTTTGATGCCTATCGCCCAGAGCCAGTTTGCGATTAGCCCTTATCAGTTTGGCGTAGTGGTCTGCTTAACCTTGGTAATGGGCTTGCTGACGCCCCCTGTGGGAGCTGGGCTGTTCATTGCCTCTTCCATGACCAGCGCACCGCCGCTAAAAATCTTCCGAGCGTTGCTGCCCTTTTTACTGGCCACCCTGGTCACGCTGGTCCTGCTGGCGTGGTTGCCATGGTTGACTAACGGATTGATTCAACGGTGATCGTCTCGCACGCGCGGTTTAGGCCGCGCTGTTGTCCGTGAGGGGCATTACGTCTACCTCCACCTCGAGCTGGTGGTCGCCGCCGCCATTCATCACGCCTTTGAGTGGTGCCACGTCCGCATAATCTCGCCCCCAAGCCAGCACTGGGTGCTGTTCACCGGCTACCGTACCGTTGGTTGGATCCAGCGCTAGCCACCCCCAGTCCGGAATCCACGCGGCTAGCCACGCGTGGGAGGCATCGGCGCCAATGAGTCGTGGTTGGCCAGGTGGCGGCTGAGTCTCCAAGTAGCCGCTTACATAGCGTGCCGCCAAGCCCACCGAGCGCAGTGCGCCAATGGCGAGGTGGGCAAAATCTTGGCAGACCCCCCGTCGGTTAGCCAGCACCTCACTCAATGGTGTGGCCAACGTGGTAAAGCTGGGGTCGTACTCGAAGGTGTCGTAAATCGACTGATTGAGCGCTAGCGCGGCATCGACCAGCGGTCGGCCGGGAGTGAAACAGCTGCGCGCAAAGGCCGCCAGCTCATCGTTACGACGAATGAACGGCGAGTCGAGCCGGTAGAGCTGCATATCGAAGCGGCTGTCGTTGCGCAACTGCTCGGCTACACGCTCCCACGCCGGAGAGCTGCTCGGCAATGGCCCGAGCGGTTGAGTGTTGAGCGGCGTCACGACGGTCACATCCAGCGTTTGGTGCACGTCTTCCAGTGCGAAGTAGAGCACTCGATTGCCAAACACATCGCGGCGCTCGGCCTGCACCTGAGGCATTGGGCTGATCGTCAGTTCCGAGGCACCACACTGCTGGTGCTGGGTTTTACGTGGCAGTACCCGGGCCTCGCTATGACAGAGCGTCACCGGTGCGCTGTAGTGGTAGCGTGTGGTGTGCCGCAAGGTGTAGTTCATTCGTCGGGCTCCATGCTGACAAGTTGGCGCGGCCGTTCCACGTGGCTGAAGTGGCTGTGGCTAATGGCATCAGAGAGCGCATTGAGCGGCGCAATCAGCTCGTCCAACAGTTGCTCCAGCGCGGCCTGCGCATCTGGAGTATCGGCCAAGTGGCTAATTCGGTCGATGTCGGCGAGATGCAGAGCGGCGTTGGCTTGAATGAGCAAACGTCGCTCGGCATTTCGGTAGGGCGACGAGCTGCCGGGCAGCCGATCCATCTGCCGTTCCAGACGTTTGAGCATGTAGCCCACCGAGCGCGGGTTGGTTTCGTCGAAGAGCAGCAGGTCAAGAATCGCTTCGGGGTGCAGCTCGCTTCGGTAGCGTCGCCGGTAGGCCGTAAAGTTATCGGTGGTGGCGAGCACCACCTCCCATAGCGCCAGCCCCGGTGAGTGGGGAGCGTTGAGAGTGAGTTTGAGCAGCGACAGCAGGCCTAACACGCGATCCAGGAAGCGGCCAATGTCCATGAAACGCCAGCCGTAATGGTGGGGCATGGTTTCGTTGCACAAGCCAAAAAAGGCGGCAATTTGCGCCGACAGCCCTTCGCAGGCACGCCGCGCCGCGCTGGCACCCAGGCTCGGGTTGAACGTGTCTACCCGCTGTCGCAGTTGGTGTACCACTCGCCAGGAGTCATCTCCCAGATGTTCGCGCACGCTGCGAGCGTTACGCAGCATTTGGGCGAACAGTGGCTGCAGGGCTTGAGCGTCGCGCTCATCGAACTGGGTCAGCAGCGCCGTGCGCTTTTGCGCAAAGCCCACTAGGGGCGGCTTGGTGCTCTTCCCTTCATGGTCGAGCGTGGTGATATCGAGGGCTAGCAGCAGCTCATCTAGCAGTTGATCCGCGATCTCGTCCTGGTCGTACTCCATTAAACGCAGCAGCGCTTCGCGCAGCAAGCGGGCGCGGGCATCCAACCGTTCGCCGTAGCGTCCCAGCCAAAATAGACTTTCGGCCACCCGACTGGGCAAGTCGGTGCCATCGCGGGTGGCGACCACCGGGCCACGCGCTTGGCGTAGCTGGCTGACATGGGGTTGGGGCGTATTCGCGGTGACCCAGACATCTTTGACGATCGGGCTGCTTAACGATGGTGAGGCCGGGGAGCCAACCCACGCCAGGCCGCCGGGCATGACATGATAGTCACTAGGCTGCGGACGTTGGGTCGCGATGCTGCCAGGCATTCGTGTAACGAAGCAGCGTAAGTTCAGCGTTGCGGGGGATAACCGCTGCATGTTGGCATCGAACACTGGGGCCGATGCTGGTTGGGTACTGGCATCGGCACTAGGCAGCAGCAATTCCTCACCGAGTAGATGCTGGCATAAGGCAGGGAGATAGTCGGCCAGCTCGGCCATTTCCAACACGCCAACGCCGAGTGCATTCGACATGGCCACGCCGCTGGCGCGAGTGGCTTGTAGCAATCCAGGCACGCCGAGTTGAGAGTCGCCGCGTAGTTCGAGCGGATCGCAGTAAGCGTCGTCGCAGTGGCGCAGCACCACATCCACAGGTTGCAGGCCTCCTAAGGTACGCAGCCATAGCTGGCTATCGCGTACCACCATGTCCTGGCCTTCGGCGAGATCGATATTGAGATAGTTCGCCAAATAGGCGTGCTCGAAGTAGCGTGGGCTGCCTGGGCCGGGGGTGAGCAGCACGATCGTGGGATTGTCACGGTGCTGGTAGGCCAGCGCGGTCAACGTACGGTGATATTTGTCCAAAAAGCCCGCCAGCCGCTTGAGCGGGGCGTTTCGATACATTTCCGGCAGCGCGCGGGCCATGAGTATGCGGTTCTCCAGCGCGAAGCCAGTGCCAGACGGCGCCTGCAGGCGATCGCCCATCACCCGCCAACGCCCATCGGTATCTTGAATGACATCGATACCGTGAAAGCTGATCGACGGACGGTCGCTGGGTTGCGAGCCATGGCAAGGCAGTAAAAAGTGGGGCGAAGCGAGAATGGCCTGCGTAGGAAGAAGCCCTGCATCGAACAGTGTGCGCGGGCCATAAATATCGTCGTAGAGCGCATTGAACAGGCGCGTGCGCTGGGTCAAGCCGACCTCTAGTGCTTGCCACTGCACCTGATCGATCACCCAGGGAAGCGGATCGAGCCGCCAGGCGCGCCCTTGGGTGTCATCGTGCATATTGAAGATGACACCGTTCTCGGCCAGCAGCCGCTGAAGCTCTTCATGCTGCTGATAGCGACCCTCGGCGCCCAGGCTTTCCAGAGCGCTGAGCAGGCTCTGCCAGCCCGGGCGCAGTTGGCCATGACGGTCGAGCATCGCATCAAACGTGCCGGGCTGTCCCTTGCCTAGCTGATTCAAGTAGTCCTCGATGAGCCCGGCAGCGCCGAGCTCAAGCAGTGAGGGAGAGACAGGGGCGGTCATGATCCTGAGAGTCCTGAGCGAGTAAGGGACGGATTATCCTGCAGCTAGCACCGATAGGAAAGCATTACACTCCTCATCGGCGCGGGCTCCAGCGTAGGTCAAGGGTACACGGCAGTTCCTGGCTGGGTGTTTCTGGCATGGGCGCCTGGTAGCCATGACCGTGGCCGCTGTCGCTGAAGCGGCCCAGGCGTCTGGCTTCGGCTTCGAAGGCATTGACCGGGAACGTCTCGAAGCTGCGCCCCGTGGGATGCACGACATGGTAGGTGCAGCCCGCCACCGAACGCTGGTTCCAGGTGTCGATCACATCGAATACCAGCGGGGCATGCACGGGAATCTGGGGGTGCAGGGCCGATGGCGGTTGCCAGGCGCGGTAGCGCACACCTGCGACGGCTTCGCCGTTGCGCCCGGTGGGAGTGAGCGGCACCTGGCGGCCATTGCAGGTCACCACGTAGCGGTCGCCGCTCATGCCGTTGACCTTCACTTCCAGGCGTTCCACCGAGGAGTCCACATAGCGGGCGGTGCCCCCTGCCGTGGCCTCTTCGCCCAGCACGTGCCAGGGCTCGATGGCCTGGCGCAGCTCGATGGAGAGCATCGGGGTGTGTAAGCGGCCATGCACCGGGAAGCGGAACTCTCGAAGCGGCGCAAACCACTCCAGCTCGAAATCGAACCCATGGTGGCGCAGGTCGTGCAGCACATCGTTCAGGTCTTCCCACAGGTAGTGCGGCAGCATCCAGCGGTCCTGCAAGGCACTGCCCCAGCGTACCGGGCGCGCACGGTAGGGCGTCTTCCAGCAGCGCGCCACCAGAGCGCGGATGAGCAGCGTCTGCATCAGGCCCATGCGGGCGTGGGGGGGCATTTCAAAGCCGCGCAGCTCCAGTAGCCCTAAACGGCCGCTGTCGCTGTCCGGTGAGTAGAGCTTGTCGATACAGAACTCGGCGCGGTGGGTGTTGCCGGTCAGGTCGGTGAGCAGGTGGCGCAGCAGTCGGTCCACCAGCCAGGGCTGAACGACCTCGCCTTCGGGCATCTGTTGCAGGGCGATTTCCAGCTCGTAGAGAGCTTCATGGCGGGCTTCATCCACCCGCGGGGCTTGGCTGGTCGGGCCAATGAACAGCCCGGAAAACAGATACGACAGGCTTGGGTGGTGCTGCCAGTAGGTTACCAGACTGGCCAGCAGGTCCGGCCGACGTAGAAACGGGGAGTCCTCTGGTGTCATGCCGCCCAGCGTGACATGGTTGCCGCCGCCGGTGCCGGTATGGCGGCCATCGACCATGAATTTTTCGGTGCCCAGCCGCGCCTGGCGGGCTTCATCGTAGAGCCGTTCGGTCTGGGCGACCAGCGCTGGCCAGCTGTCGGCCGGCATGATGTTGACCTCGATGACGCCGGGGTCCGGGGTGATCTGGAAGCTGGACAGACGCGGGTCCCGGGGGGGCGCGTAGCCTTCAATCATGACTGGGCAAGCCAGCGCCTGGGCGGTTTCCTCGATGCTGCTCAACAGGTCGAGGTAGTGCTCCAGGTGAGTCAGCGGTGGCAGGAAGACATGCAGGCGGCCCTCACGAGGCTCGACGCACAGGCTGGTATGGATCACCTTGTGTTCGCGGTCGTCGGCGGCGCTTGGCTGCTGCTGAACGGCTTCGCCTTCCGGGTGGCTATGGCTGGGATGCAGGCTCTTGCCATGGCGCTCGGCGCTGGTGAAGCGATGCTGTTCGGCATTGCGGCGCGCCACTTCGCCGTGAATGTCGCCCAGCGCAGGTCGCGGTGCAAACAGCGACTGGGGCTGCGGCTGCTCTTCCGGGTCGGCCCAGGGGAGCGCCGACAGCGGCAGACGCAGGCCCATGGGGGAGTCGCCTGGCACCAGGAACAGGTGATCGCGTTTGAGCGGCCAACGGCCGCTTTCCCAGCGATGAGACTGGGAAATCGAGTGACGCAACGGGAGCGCATAGCCCACGACGGCGCCCAGGTCCTGCTCCAGCAGCCGTGCCAGGCGGCGGCGTTCGGCATCGTCTTTCAGGTCGGCATTACGCGGGTCGACGCTGACCGGTAGGGTCTGCTCTTTCCAAAGGTAGTAGTAGGCATCTTCGTAGGCGGGAATCCAGTGGCGCTGCGCCACGCCCAGGCGTTCGCTCAGCGTATGGATGAAGCGCTCTACCATGGCGTTGTCGAGCTTGGCGTGGGGCGCGCCTTCGGTGCTGGCCAGCCACTTGGGGTCGCGCCACAGGGGCGCGCCATCCTTGCGCCAGTAACAGGCCAGCGCCCAGCGAGGCAGCGGTTCGCCAGGGTACCACTTGCCCTGTTGCTGCTGAATGACGCTACCGGCCGCGTAGGCTTCCTGCAGTCGGGTCAGCAGCGCCTCGGCGCGCTCACGCTTGTGCTCGCCCAGCGCTTCGGTGTTCCACTGGGGGCTCTCCATGTCGTCGATGGAAACGAAGGTCGGCTCGCCCCCCATGGTCAGGCGAACATCCTGCTGCTGGAGGACTTCATCCACCTGGTCGCCCAGCGTCAGAATCGCCTGCCACTGCTGGTCGCTGTAGGGGCGGGTGACGCGCGGGTCTTCATGGATGCGCTCCACGCGCATCTCAACATCGAATTCCACTTCGCACTTGTCGGAGAAACCGGTAATGGCCGCGGCGCTGCCAGTGGTGGGGGTGGCGGCCAGCGGAATATGACCTTCACCAGCGAACAGGCCGGAGGTGGGGTCCAGGCCCACCCAGCCTGCGCCCGGCAGAAATACTTCGGTCCAGGCATGCAGGTCGGTAAAGTCCACCTCGGTACCGCTGGGGCCATCCAGCGCTTTCACATCCGGTGTCAGTTGAATCAAATAACCCGACACGAAGCGTGCCGCCAAGCCTAGATGACGCAGTATTTGTACCAATAGCCAAGCGCTGTCGCGGCAGGAGCCGCTCGCCAGAGTCAGCGTCTCTTCACAGCTTTGTACCCCAGGCTCCATACGCACCAAATAACTGATGTCCTTTTGCAGGCGCTGATTGAGGGCGACGAGGAAATCGACGCTGGTGGTCGGTTCGAGAGAGACGTCTTTCAACCAGTCCAGGAGTCGCGGTCCCGCTTCGGTTACCTCTAGGTAGGGGCCAAGCTCTTTGCTGAGTTCGTCGGGATAGGTGAACGGAATCTTTTGGGCGACGTCATCCAAAAAGAAATCGAACGGGTTGATCACCGTCATGGGGGCCACGAGTTCGACGGCAATGGTGAGCTCTTTACGTGGCTCGGGGAACACCACGCGGGCATTGAAGTTGCCGAACGGATCCTGCTGCCAATTCAAGAAATGGTCGTCGCCTGAAATATTCAGTGAATAGGCGTCGATATGGGTACGGCAGTGGGGGGCCGGACGCAGACGAATCACATGGGGCGAGAGCTTGACGGGGCGGTCGAAGCGATAGGTCGTGCGGTGATGCAAGGCAACGCGAATGGTCATGAGCCACCCTCAAAGAAAGCCAAAAGTCACCGTGCGTATTCCGCATAGCGCGTCGGTGAAGAAAATAAGTACCAAGAAGTATCGTTGGAGTTGAACTATTTTGCAGCTGCAATATGAGTAATGGCGTTTAAAGAGTGTGGAAAATTGTCATCGCACCATAATCGATAACTGGTATGCACTATTTTGGTGCTCTAATAACGATTAAGTACTAAAAGATGAGTGTTAATTTCTTTCATGTATAAAAGTTGTGCCAACCGAGCCTTACAAAGAGAAGAGTAAACGCTAAGCGCCTATTGAGCGTTGAAATAGCGGGGAATATGGCGCGAGTTTTGCGTGTTTATATGGTCAAGTTGCTACGTACATTGCACGCGGCAGGCCTACACTACTGAATTAAGGAAGTTGCCGCTTCCACCCTAGCGCCAGGAGAGCGCCCATGAGCCAAGTAGATTGGAATAACTATGCGTGCCGTGACTTTTACGACGAGCTGTTGGCGGCGCCAGGCAAGCCTCGTGCTTCTGCGGACGAGTTATGTCACATGTTGGCGCGCTTTAGTGCGGAAGAGCTAGCTGAACGTAAAACTGCGGCAGAAATTGCCATTCGAACGATGGGCATCACGTTTACCGTTTATTCAGAAGGGGCGATGATCGACCGCGCCTGGCCTTTCGATATCGTTCCCCGCATCATTCCGGCCAATGAGTGGCGAAAAACCGAGGCGGGTTTAAAGCAGCGCGTACAAGCGCTGAACTTGTTTATCGATGATCTCTATCACGAGCAAAAAGTCGTCAAAGATAAAGTGTTGCCCGCCGAAGTATTGGCTCAGTCGGCCAATTTTCGACCTCAGTGTGTGGGCATCAATCCGCCCCACGGCGTGTGGGCCCATATTTGCGGATCTGACTTGGTGCGCGGCGGCGATGGCACGCTTTACGTGTTGGAAGACAACTTGCGTATCCCGTCGGGCGTTTCGTACATGCTGGAAAACCGCAACGTCACCAAGCGCGTGTTACCGGAGCTTTTCGCCTCGGGCAAGATCTTGCCAGTGGACGACTATGTCGCGCAGCTGTACGACATGCTGGCGGCCATGTCGCCCCGTCCGGGCGACGACCCGCAGGTAGTGGTGCTGACGCCTGGCATCTATAACTCTGCCTATTTCGAACACGCCTACCTGGCGCAGCAAATGGGGGTCGAGCTGGTGCAGGGTAGCGACATGCTGGTGGACGACGATGACGTGGTCTACATGCGAACGGTGGAGGGGCTGCGGCGAGTGGATGTCATTTATCGTCGTGTGGATGACGAGTTTCTGGACCCTGAAGCCTTCAATCCGCATTCGATGCTGGGCGTGCCTGGGCTGATGCGCGCCTGGCGGGCGGGCAAGGTGGCGCTGGCCAATGCGCCAGGGGCAGGCGTGGCAGACGACAAGGTGGTATACGCCTTCGTGCCAGAGCTGATCCGCTACTATCTGGACCAGGAGCCGCTGCTGCCCAACGTACCCAGCTACCTGTGCATGTTCGAAGAAGACCGCAAGTACGTACTGGATCACCTCGATGAGCTGGTGGTGAAGCCCGCCAATGAGTCCGGCGGGTATGGCATGCTGATCGGGCCTCGCTCCACCAGGGAAACCCGTGACGAGTTTGCCCGCCTGATCAAGGAGAACCCGCGCAACTACATGGCCCAGCCTACGCTGGCGCTCTCCACCACGCCCACCCTGGCTAACGGCTTGCCGCAACCGCGTCATGTGGACCTGCGCCCGTTCATTCTCTCCGGCCCCGAAACCCATGTGACCACGGGTGGTTTGACCCGCGTGGCGCTAGTGGAGGGGTCGCTGGTGGTCAACTCGTCCCAGGGGGGCGGCAGCAAGGATACCTGGATCGTCGAGGTCGATGAGAACGCGGCTGATGCCGCCGAGCAGGAAGGAGTCTAACGCCATGCTGTCACGCGTAGCTGAAAACCTGTACTGGATGGCGCGCTACATCGAGCGGGCCGAAGACACCGCGCGGCTGCTGAGCGTCAATAGCCACTTGATGCTCGACCTGCCGCGCCACCTGCCGCTGGGCTGGGCGCCACTGATCGAAATGACCGGCACCCTGGATGCGTTCAACGAGCGCCACTCCAGCTTTGACGAGCGTAGCGTGGTGCATTTTTTGTGTGCCGATGCGCAGAATGGCAGTTCGATTCTTTCGGCGCTGGCCAGTGCTCGGGAAAACCTGCGCACTACCCGAGACGTGGTGCCCAGGGAGATCTGGGAGGAGGTCAACCAGCTCTATTTGAGCGTGGCCGACCATGCGGAAAACGGCGTTAGCCCGCGCCGTCGCGATGCCTTCCTGAAGAACGTGATTCGCGGCTGCCAGACGCTGACTGGCCTGATCGAAGGCACCTTGAGCCATGGACCGGCCCGTACCTTCATACAGCTGGGCAGACATCTGGAACGGGCCGACATGACCACGCGTATCGTGGACGTGCGTTCCGCGAGCCTGCTGCCGCAGAATCCCGAAGAGTTATTGCCGTTCGAAAACCTGCAATGGATGAGCGTGCTCAAGTCGCTGACGGCCTATCAAATGTACCGTCAGGAAGTGCGGTTGAGAGTGCGGGGCCCCGATGTGCTGCGCTATCTGCTGCAGGACCCGAACCTGCCGCGCTCGATTGCCTGTAGCCTGGAAACGCTGGGGCAGGAGCTGCAGCTACTGCCCCGGCAGGACCGGGTGGCCGCCACGGTGTCGCTGGTGCGCGCCGATGTGGTCGATGCCGATATCCAGGCGTTGGCTCACTCCCCCAGCAAGCTGCATGCGTTCGTGGATGAGCTACAGATTGGTTTTGCCGCGATACATGACACGCTCAGGGCCACGTACTTCGTGAATAGCGACAACGTGCCCAAGGTGACCCAGCGACAAAGTCAGGGCCACCTGGGGGATCATGATAACGATTGATCAAGTAGATCGAGCGTTAGCGCTGGCGCTGTGTACCAACTCATGAAGGTACGCCAGCTTGTCACGCACCGGGGGAGGCAGTACCCCCGGTGCCAGGTCCAGCAGCCCCATATCACGGTTGAGCTCATTGACGACCATACCCACCTGATGAAACGCTCTTAACATGCTGTCCAGCGTGCCGTCATATTCGGCCCGTGAAATCCCCATGTGCAGAGCGGTGTCCAGCACGGCCACCATGTCCAGATAAAACGCAAAGGTTTCGGCGAAGTCCTCCCACGGGTGCATGGCGGCATAGGCAGAAATGAACCGGGTCGGCCAGTCGGCCGGCGCGCCTTGCTGATAGTAGGTTTCCAGCGCATCACCGTAGGTGGGGTCGTTATGGTCGCCAAACACTCGGACGCTGGCGGCCTCGTCCTGATCCTTGACCAACAAGTCCCAGTAGTAGTGTCCCACCTCGTGACGAAAATGACCGATCAGGGTGCGGTGGGACTCGTTCATGTCCACCCGCAGTCGCTCACGCTCGACGTCGTCGGCTTCCTTGACGTTGATGGTGATATGGCCGTTGGCATGGCCGGTATAGACCTTCTCCTGATTCGCGGTGGAGCGCCAGAGCCCTTTGTCGGGGAGGGCGTCGGCCATGAACGAGAAGCTCAAGGGGACGCGAATATCATCGCCCTGGGTCCCGTGTGGGAGCTTGAGAATCTCCAGGGTGTGGAACAGACGACGCTTGGCAGCTTCCAGTGCGGCCCAGCGCTCACGGTGACCCGCTACATTCAGGTCGGGAATCACATCGTTGTAGCGACAGCAGTCGCACAGCGTGTCGGCTTCGCCTTCGGCCATGATCACCATGCGGTTGCATACGTTCTCTACCGCGTAATTGTGGCACTTCATCAAGGGGGTGCCGCAGCCTTCGTGAGTGCAGCGGTATCCGCCGCCTTCCAGAGGGGCCAGGGCAACGATATTGCTGCAGGCCGGGCACCAGCCGACTTCCGACTCACAGGCAACACAATGGGTGTTTTCGAAGAACAGCGGGTTGCCGCATTGGCAGCTGAACGTTTGCATGGATGCCTCCTTGTGGAAAGCCACGTTATGCATCGTCGATAGTCAGGTCAGAAATAGTCAGGTCAGAAAGGTGCTTTGTCAGCATAGCGAGGCTGCTTCCCGTAGGGAAAGGCTATTTCTCCATGGCCGTGAATTTAGCTTTATCGAGTGGCTAATTGACGTTTACGTCAACTTGCTGATATACCCTAGTGGCTCCTTATTCAAACCCATAACAAACACAACCACGAGGAACGTCTGTATGTCCGTTCGCCAGATTCCCATGTATATCGATGGTCAGCCGGTCGAGTCGCAAAGCCAGGAGTGGCGGGACGTCGTCAATCCGGCGACTCAGCAGGTCGTAGCCCGCGTGCCGTTCTGTACCCCTGAAGAGGTAGAGCGTGCCATTGCCAGTGCCAAAACGGCGTTTAAAGAGTGGCGCAAGGTGCCGCTGGGTAAACGCATGCGCATTATGCTCAAGCTTCAGGCCCTTATTCGCGAGAATACGGCAGAGCTTGCCGCGTTAATTACCGAAGAGCATGGCAAAACACTGCCCGATGCCGAGGGTGAAGTAGGCCGCGGTCTTGAGGTGGTGGAACATGCTTGCTCCATTACCTCGCTGCAGCTAGGCGAATTAGCCGAAAACGCAGCGAACGAGGTGGATGTTTACACCATGCACCAGCCGTTAGGCGTGGGCGCGGGTATTACGGCATTTAACTTCCCGATTATGTTGCCCTGCTTTATGTTCCCGCTGGCCATTGCCACGGGTAACACCTTTGTATTGAAACCCTCCGAGCAGGACCCGAGCTCTACCATGCGGCTAGTCGAGCTGGCCCATGAAGCGGGCATTCCCGCTGGCGTATTAAACGTGGTGCACGGTGGTCCGGATGTAGCAAATCAAATTGCTGACCACCAGGATATCAAGGCGCTGTCGTTTATCGGCTCGACTCATGTCGGCTCGCTGCTATACAACCGTGCCGCGGCGGCAGGCAAACGGATGCAGGCGATGATGGGGGCCAAAAACCACTGCGTCGTTATGCCTGACGCTAACCGCAGCCAGGCGATTGACAGCCTGTTAGGGTCTGCTTTTGGCGCGGCCGGGCAGCGCTGCATGGCGAACTCGGTAGTGGTGCTGGTGGGGGAAGCCCGGGAGTGGATAAAAGATATCGAAGCCGGTGCCCGTGGCATGAAAGTAGGGCCAGGCTCTCAGCGCGATGCAGACCTGGGGCCTTTGGTATCGCCCCAGGCGAAAGAGCGGGTTGAGCGCTTAATCAGCGCCGGTGAAAAAGAGGGCGCCACACTTCTGGTAGATGGCCGTGGTTATACGGTGGACGGCTACCCGGATGGCAACTTTGTAGGACCGACGCTATTTGCCGATGTAACGGCGGATATGACCATTTATCGGGAAGAGATTTTCGGCCCTGTGCTGTGTGTGGTTAGCGTAGAAACGCTGGATGACGCCATCAACTTTATTAATGCCAACCCCAATGGCAACGGCACGTCGATTTTTACCAACTCTGGCTGGGTGGCTCGCCGGTTTGAAACGGATATCGACGTTGGCCAAATTGGTATCAATGTGCCGATTCCTGTTCCCGTTGCTTACTTCAGCTTTACCGGATCTCGGGCATCCAAACTGGGTGACTTAGGCCCCAACGGCAAACAGGCGATTGCTTTCTGGACGCAAACTAAGACCGTCACGGCCCGTTGGTTCGAGCCTGAAAACGTCTCTAGTGGGATTAACAGCACCATTTCGTTGTAAAAGATTCGTTGTTATACGTCTGGGCGATGCGCCTCTTCCAAGCTAGCGGAGGAGGCGCAAGCGCGTTAAAAACGATCAAATAGTGGCAGGCTGTCGTTGAGCAGTTGCTCAATGGGGGCAAGCTGGCTTTCATGGAGCACTAGCAGGTAAGGGGCGTCGTGCTGCTCGCTTATGGGGGCCAGCAGTGCAAACTCACCCTCTTCCATGTGGAATTCATGGATTTCACGGGGGCCATGTGGGGTATTGCACTGAGAGCAACGATAACTGTCATCTTCGCCGTAAACCAGGCGGTGATACATCTTAAATAGCGTATAGAGGGCTAACCCACCATTAAACGCAGGCCAACGTGCAGGCGTTTCGACAATATCGTCTGTCAGCGTTTGGCCTTCTGCCTCGGCATCTGCGATGGCATCGGCAAGAGGGGCAGCTAAAATGGACGTGTTATCGGCAGGCAGCGGCTCATTTTACCGGGCGGCGGTGGGTTAGCTATTTGTTACCAGTTAATTTAATCGCGCTATTTATATCATGAACATAACAAGAAGGTGTCAATATGTCTGCTGCTATTAGCCGTTTTAAACTTCCCGAAACGCTGGATGATGTGCCAAGCGATATTCGTGATGCGATGTTAGCTGTGCAGGAAAAAGCGGGGTTCGTGCCTAATGTGTTTCTGATGCTGGTGCATCGCCCTGAGGAGTTTCGCGCTTTTTTTGGTATGTCGAATCGCTTGGTGACCCTAGCGGGTACGCCGCCTAATTCCGAGTTCTATCTCATGGGGCGCGTGCCGAAAAAGCCTGACGAATTGGTTCGCGAAACGCCTTAAGACTTTACTACGGCGCTGCTTTGATTGAGGATGACGCCTTCATTCACTGTCGCCAGGGGAGCCCAAAACGGGCTGAGAATGCGCGTAACGCAGACCCTGGAACCTGATCCGGTTCGTACCGGCGGAGGAAGCGCGACATGCCATACCTAACGTCTGCTGTGTTAGGCGCAGCCCTGTGCTGCTTTGCCTTTCTGGGTCTTCGGGCACGCTTTGGCGGCGGCTCCCTGGATGATTATGTCACCGCCCGCAACTCGCAAACTGCGTCCACTCTGGGGCTGTCTTTTTTAGCCTCTGGAATGGGTGCCTGGATTCTGTTTGCTCCACCTGAAATTGGTGCCTTTGTTGGCCCCGTGGCGCTGCTGGGCTATGCCTTTGGCTCGGCACTTCCGTTTATTGTATTGGGCCTTTATGGGCCAAAAATACGCCAAGCGCTGCCAGAAGGGCGCAGCATCGCGGAGTTTGCTGAGGCGTGCTATGGCAAAAACGTTCGTCGCTTTGTGGCGATGGTATCTGTTGCTTATATGGGCTGCTTTTTAGCCGCTGAGTTAACTGCCATTGGGGCTATTACCGCGCTGCTCTCTGATGTGCCGCCTGCCGTGGTGATCATTGGCGTTGCTCTAACGACGCTGGTGTACACCGTGATGGGCGGCCTTCGCGCCAGCCTTGCGACCGACCGTTGGCAGGCATGGCTGCTGTTGGCCCTACTACTGGCAGTGGCGAGCGTAACGCTTTGGCGGCTACCGAGCATGCCCAGCGACGCCGCTTTACCCTCATTGCCAATCGGTAGCTCGCTCAGCGTGGCATTGACGCTGGTGATTGCTGTGACGGCTGCCAATTTATTCCACCAGGGCTATTGGCAGCGGGTGTGGGCGGCACAAGATGAACAAAGCCTTGGGCGTGGCGCCTGGCTAGGCGGTGGTATGACGATTCTCGTGGTGATGGTAATTGGTGGCGTGGGCATGATGGCCGCCATGAGCGGTGTCAGCTTAGGTGAGCCGCCCATGCCGTTTTTTGCGCTGTTAAGCGATGCGCCGATATGGATCACGCTGCCGTCACTGGTACTTGCCGTTACCCTGGTCACGTCTAGCGTCGACACGTTACAAAACGGGATTGCCTCGCTATGGGCCAGCGGCGACCGCCCAGATGCTTTCACCAAGGCCCGCTGGCTTACTGTCGCGATCATGGTACCGGTGATTGTGATTGCTCTGCAGGGGCTCTCGGTGCTTCGCCTGTTCCTGATTGCCGATCTGCTGTGTGCCGCCATCGTGGTACCGGTACTGCTTGGCTTATGGCAACGCATGACGCCTATGGCTGCGATAGGCGGCGGGCTTGCTGGGCTAGTGGGCGCTGTGCTGCCGGGTTGGTTGAGCCAAGGCAGTGTTAGTGCGGGCGTGATAGCAGCCACCTTCCCCGGCAGCGTACCAACCCTTGGCCCGTTTGTTGGGGCGCTGCTGCTCTCAACTGCGGTGAGTATGATCATTGCTGGAGCCAACAAGCGCCGCGCCCTTGCCCGTTAATCAAGGCGTTAAGCAGGAAATTTCGTTTCACGTTATGCTGGCAGGGGTCTGACTACTACTGTAGGTGCGATCGCCATGAGCCACCTGTTACCTCCTAACGAAAATGCCCGTTTGGCTGCACTTAACGAGCTAGCACTGTTGGATACGCCGAACGAACCTGTTTTTGATCGCATTACGCGCTTAGTAACGGTGCTACTCGGTGTGCCACAGTCAACTATCACTCTGATTGATTCTGATCGGCAGTGGTTTAAGTCGCAAGTTGGCATCAATATCTCCGAAACGCCGCGGGATGTGGCGTTTTGTGCCTACACCGTGCTGGAAGCTGCTCCGCTGGTGGTGAAAGATACGCTGCAAGATGAGCGTTTTGCCACCAATCCTTTTGTGACTCGACCTGATGGAATACGTTTTTACGCAGGCATTCCGCTTAAAAACTCACAGGGACTGGTGCTGGGTTCGCTGTGTGCGATGGATAGCAAACCGCGGCAGTTGAGCGCTCAGGAGCAGGCCGCGTTGCAAGATTTAGCCGACATTGTGACCGGTGAGATTCACCTGCGCGAACGGCTCATCAACGAGCAGAAGATTCGTGCCGCCACTCAGCAGGCGCTCACGGCGCTGCATCAAAGCCTCGAGCAGCATATCGAGCGGCGTACTCGCGAGCTCAATTTGGTGATTGAGTCTGCCTACGATGCCTATCTGAGCATTGACGCCCAAGAGCGGGTGCTGGACTGGAACCGTGCTGCAGAGAGCATATTTGGCTGGAGTCGCAAAGAAGCTTTAACGCGCCCACTAACGGCGCTTATGTTTCCCCAAGGGCTACCCAATCAAGATGAATCTGCGCCTATTTCTTGTGAGGCGACGCGCCGTGATGGCGTCCGCTTGCCGGTCGAAGTACGCCTGAAAAGCTATGAGCTTAATGGTCGGGTGCGCCGTAGCCTGTTTATTCACGATATCACTGAGCGCCAGCAGCTAGAGCGGCTTCGGGATCAACAGGCCCGTGAAGATGTACTGACTCGGTTGCCTAATCGCCGTGCGCTTGACGAGCGCTTATCCGAAGCGATGGCGCGGGTGCGCCGTACCCTAAACCCGCTGGCGGTGCTGTTTCTTGATTTAGACGGGTTCAAGCGTGTTAACGACCAGCATGGCCACGCCATGGGTGATGAACTGCTGCGCGACGTTGCCAAGCGCTTGCAGTATGCCGTTCGCGAGACGGACTTTGTTGCCCGTTGGGCAGGAGACGAGTTTGTCGTGCTGCTAGAAGGAGTCACCGCCGAGGCGCTAGAGCCATTGGCCCAGAAACTGATTCGCCTCATTGAAGAGCCGCTTCATGTTGGTAGCTCTACCTTACGGGTTAGTACCAGCATCGGTGTAGCGCTATTTTTGCCAGGGGCGTCTGAAACGGCTCAGGAGTTGTTAAAGCGAGCTGACGTGGCAATGTATATGGCTAAGCGGGCGGGTAAAGCGCGTATAGAGTTAGCGCGCCCGGCAGATATAACGCCCAAGACTTAACGAACCCAGGGAAGAAAATGATTCGTTGCATATTAACCACCCCAGAAGGCGATGTGCGTGAGGGGGATGTACGCCTAATCGACGACTGGAAAACAATGCCCACTGCCCATTTGTGGGTTGATATGAAAGGCGAAAGCGAAGCGCAGGAGCGTGATGTGCTAGAGCGTTTTGACTGCCATCCCTTGGCCATTCAAGATGCCCATAAAGAGCGACACCCGCCGAAAATTGAAGAGTTTGAGAACCATACGCTGATTATTTATCGCGGTATTTCATCATTCGATGCCCAGCTTAATTTTGTGCCCCAGCAGGTCTGTTTCTTTATCGGCGAACGTTTTTTTGATAACGCTTCACCCCGGAGAAGCCTTGAGTATTGAGCGGCTGTTAAATGAGCAGGGTAAGGCGTTGCTGGCGCTTTCCCCAGAGCATGTGGCATTAAAAGTGATGTATACCTCAGCAGGATTTTATATTGATAGCCTGCTGGAGTTTGAGATGGAACTTAGCGATCTTGAGGATGAGCTGCTCGAAAACGGCAACGATGTTCTGATGCGTAAAATTACGACTTACCGCTCGCGGCTGGTGAAAATGCGGCGCATCTTTAGCTATCACAAAGGTATTACTCAAGAGCTAACGGCGTATGACTACGCCCACTTACCTAGAGGTGAGAGTGAAACCCTGCACGCGATTACCGATGTAGAGGAGCGCTTTGAGCGCCTCTATACGCTGACACAAATGTACTACGATATTTGCGGTGACTTGGTGGATGGCTATATCTCTATTTCTTCTCACCAGCTAAATATCACGATGCGTGTCTTGACGGTGATTACCGCTATTTTTGTTCCGCTGACGTTCATTGCCGGTATTTACGGAATGAACTTCGAATATATGCCTGAGCTTAGCTATCAATACGGCTACTTCTTTGTATGGGGGGCCATGTTGGGTATTGGCGGTATTTTAATCTGGCTGTTTAAACGCAAAGACTGGTTCTAAAGCCCTTGCCGGGTGGTGAGTTGGTGTAAACGAAATGCCAGCATGCAAAGCCCCAGCGCAATCAAGAGCCACAGAGCGGCCAGTAACATAGGAAAAGCCCGGGCCCCAGCGATATCCAGCAGCGGGCCTGTTAAAGACGGAATAATCAACGCACCGCTACCCGCTGCGGTAAAAATAGCGCCGGTGGTGCGGCCCCGCATCACAATGGCCTGATTGCATAGCGCAAAGAGTGTCGGGAAAAAAGCAGAGGCCGAAAGCCCAAACAGCAGTGCTCCGAGGCTTAGAGGCAGCCAGTTAAAATGCAGGCCGGCCGAGGCACCCAAGCCCAGCGCCAAACAACTGGCTAACACCTGCCAGGGTGAACAAACACGCAGCAGAGGAATGGCCAGCAAACGGCCAGCAGATAGCGCTAGCCAGAATAGAGTGGCCAGCAGTGCCGCCTGCTCGGTAGTCAGCCCTGACAGCGCGCCATACGCCGTCACCCAGCCAGCAAACGTAATTTCAATGCCCACATAAATGGAAAACAGCAGCATAAATAGCCCCAGCAGCAGTGGGTCACGATGTTTGAGCGCTGCCAAAGTGGCTGGGTCAGGGTCTACCGTTGGCATAGTCGGGCTGGCAAAGCGCGAAAGTGGCCACAGCATGGCAGCCACGCTTAATGCAACAATCCAAAACGTGAGATGAAATTGCCCGGTAAGTGAGAGTGCGGCAATCATAATCAGCGGCGTAAGCATGTTGCCGAAGCTAAAGCAGAAGTGTAGCGCGCTCACGTTTGGGCCTGCCGCATCTCGATGCAGCCATAGCAGCAGCGTGTTGCCTCCCGCGTTGAGCGATACCTCCGCAAACCCCAGCAGCATGAATAGAAGCGTCAACAGCAGCAAAAGCGGGCTAAGTGGAGCCACGGCTAGCCCAGCTACCGCCAGCATGCCCATCATCACCAGCACGTGGTGGCCGTTGAAGCGGTCCATGAGCAGCCCGGTGACCATCGCGCCGCTCATGTTGCCCACGGCGCGTGCGGTAAACAGCACGGCGATCTGGCTCATGGAGGCACCGCTGACCTCGGCCAGGTGTGGCAGGGCCGGGCCAAGCAGGCCGCCGGTCATGCCAATGGCAATGAACAGCCCAAAATAGGTCCAGGTGAGACGGCGATGGTACGTCGAGGGGAAGTGAAGCATACCGATCCTTGGCGAGGGCAGAGGTACAGTCAGTCGTCTAGCTTGACGGGTTTTGCTCTCCATCACTATTGGCGAAAAGTTGACGCCGCGCCATGTGGTTTGCCAAGGAGTGTGGCATGCTCCCACTCGACCAACGACTTGCAACTCACCGGAGAGTGACCACCATGACCCTTATGATCTTAGGCCTGCTGATCTTTTTAGGCGGGCACTCGGTACGTATCTTTGCGGAATCCTGGCGACAGCAGCAGATCGCTAACCGTGGCCAAAGCACGTGGAAGCTGGCTTACTCCGTGGTGGCCCTCATTGGCCTTGCCATCGCCATATATGGCTACGGTCAAACGCGCCTCGACCCTATCAATCTATGGTTTCCGCCGATGGGCTTACGCCATGCAGTGGCGCTGCTGATGCTGCCCGCGTTTATTATGTTGGTGGCAGCGTATGTGCCGGGTAACGCGATCAAAGCCAAGCTAGGCCACCCGATGATGCTGGCCGTCAAAATCTGGGCGTTTGCCCACCTGCTAGTGAATGGCCGACTGAGCGATATCCTCTTTTTTGCAGCGTTTCTTGTCTGGGCTATTTTGGCGTTTAAAGCCGCTAAACAGCGTAGCCGTCAGCAGCCCGCTGCACCGCAATCAACTTCGCTGGCGGCTACGCTGGCCACGGTGGCGATTGGCGTAGTGGCGTATGCCCTGTTTGCCTTCTATCTACACCCGGTGATCATCGGTGTGCCGGTCTTCGGCTAGTCCCTTGAACCTCGCCCGGCGTTTGTTATTGTCGCGGCATATGCACTGAATAAGGAGCCCCCCATGGCCCATACGGATAACAACGCGGCGATACCTGCCACGATGTCAGCGATGCTCTTAACCGGCCACGGTGATGTGGACGTGCTGCAGTACCGCCAAGATGTACCTACGCCACAGCCAGGCCCGGGGCAGGTGCTGGTGCAGGTCACGGCCACAGCGAAAAACAACACCGACCGCAAAGCACGCGAAGGGCTATACCCCACCAAAGGGAAAGAGGACGTCACCTCGTTTGCCATGGGCGGTTCGCCAACCTTAACGTTCCCGCGTATTCAAGGGGCCGATGTTGCCGGGCGCATTGTCGCCGTAGGTGAGGGTGTGGATGAGCATCGTATCGGCGAGCGTGGCCTACTGGATTTCAACATCTACGCTGATGAGCGTCGTGATATTAACCTCACGCCGGACTACTACGGCCACGGTGCTGATGGCGGCTATGCTGACTACATTGCGGTGCCTGCCGACCAGTTCCACCACGTCGCTAACCCTGAACTGCATGATGCTGAGCTGGCCGCTATGGGCATGTGCTCCTATCAAACGGCCTACCACATGATGACTGTCGCCAACGTTCAGGCGGGAGAGCGCGTTCTCGTCAGTGGTGCCAGCGGAGGGGTCGGCACGGCATTGATTCAGCTCTGTCGTATCGTCGGCGCGATTCCCTACGCCGTCAGTCAGCTCGATAAAGCCGAAGCGCTGCGCGCGCTCGGCGCAGAAGCGGTGATTGATCGTGGTGACTTACCGACGTTTGTCGAGCGTGTGTTGGCAGAAACCAAGGGGCAAGCCATAGATGCCGTGATGGATCTCGTTGGCGGCGAGATGACCGACCTGTTTATCGACACCATGATTGGCGATATGCATAGCCGCGCTACGTATCCTCGGCTTTCCATTGCCGGTGCTAGCGGCGGCAACCTTAGCGAGATTATGTGGACCCGAGTCTACCTGTATCAGGTGCAGATTTTCGGTGTTTCCCACGGCACTCGCGAGGAGGCGGAGCAACTAGTCGCCTGGATTCGTAGCGGTGAGTTGAAGCCGGTGCTGCACGGCGCGTTCAAACTCTCGGAATTACATCAGGCCGAGCGCTACTTTGTGAACCGGGGCAGCAACTACCTGGGGAAAATCGTTATTGTCCCCGATGCTCAGTGGGACACCCACGGTGCACCGTTTGCCATTACCACTGCCTAGGAGGCGGGTTTGTGAAGAACCTCCATACGATTCAATTGTTGGACACTCATGCGGGCGGCGATGTCAGCCGTATTGTCACCGGTGGTATTGATGCGCTACCCGGCGCTACGGTTCGTCAGCAGATGGAGTATCTGCGCGACGATGCCGATGGCCTCAGGCGTTTGCTGTTGGAAGAGCCTATGGCATTCCAGAGATGTCGGTAGACCTGCTGGTTCCTGCTACAGACCCGGAAGCCGTGGCGGGATATATCATTATGGAAGTGATGGGCTACCCGATTTACTCCGGCTCCAACACGCTCTGCACGGCCACTGCTGTTTTGGAAACCGGCATTGTGCCGAAGCAGGAGGGCATCCAGCGCTTTAAGTTGGAAGCGCCTGCGGGGTTGGTGCAAATTGAAGCCCGCGTGCATAACGGCGTGGTGGAATCGGTCACGTGTGAAGGTCTGCCCAGCTATATCGATACCTATCGGGATACCATCCAAGTACCAGGGATCGGTGATGTGACCTACTCGGTCGCTTATAGCGGTGGCTTTTACGCCCTAGTAGATGCCGAGGCGCTGGGGTTCAAGCTGGTGCGAGATGAAGAGCAGGCACTTGCCGCCTGCGCCCATAAAATCGTTGAGGCGATTCAGGCGCAGCGCGGCTTCTCTCACTATACCTTGGGGGATGTGGGGCCGCTGCCGTTTTTGCACTTCATGGGGCCAGAAGAGTCGGTGGCGGAAGGCTATATCCGCTCTCGCTCCACGACGTATGTTCACCCTGGCGTGATTTGTCGCAGCACGACGGGCACCGGTACGTCGGCACGGCTGGCATTGATGAATTACGAAGGGCGGTTAAAGCTGGGCGACAAGTTAGAAACGATATCGCTGCGGGAGACAGGCTTCATCGGTACCTTTACCGGTACGCATCAAGAAGGCGCTTACCAAGTAGTAGAAAACACCATTACCGGACGCAGCTACGTGCTGGCGGAGTCTAATATTGTCATCAACTGCGATGACCCGATGGTGGCCTGTGGTGAGCTTCACCATATCTTGAGCGATCGCCACGACGAAGAGCGTTAAGCGAAACAGCCGTTCAGCCTGTGGTGGCATCTCTTGCCGCGTTTTGCTGCTCAACATAGCCTGCTTGTTCAATGCGTTCCCACACCGGGGCCTTCTCGGCCTCGGTCATACTTCCCCAGCAGGCGATTTCATCCAACGTGCGCCCGCAGCCCTGGCACATCTGAGTGCTAGGATCTATTTGGCAGACATGAATGCAGGGCGATAGCGGACGAGGAGACGTGGGCATTTGGGTCACTGTGTTAGGCATGGAAGAAGATTTTGGGCGGGATAACCCCTAGCCCACCGGCACTTTACCACGCAGTGACTTAATTTTTCCTTTGCGGGTTTTATGGTCTACCCGGCGACGCTGTGAGCCCTTCGTGGGTTTTGTAGGGCGGCGCGTTTTAGGCTGTTTGGCTACGCTCTTGATCAGCGCCTGCAGGCGGTTCAAGGCATCCTCTTTATTCAACTCCAAGGTGCGGTAGCTCTGGGCTTTAATAATCACCACGCCCTCTTTGCTGATGCGCTGGTCGGAGAGTGCCATCAGGCGCTCTTTATAAACCGGCGGCAGCGTTGAACGCTGAATATCGAAACGCAAATGCACCGCTGAGGCAACTTTATTGACATTTTGGCCGCCAGCGCCCTGGGCGCGAATTTGGCTAATATCAATTTCCCAGTCCGCCACGCTGACGCTATTGGAAATAGTGAGCATTCAGTTCCTTGGTATCCCAGTGAGTCTATAAAGGCTAACATACTTGACAGTGGTTAGGCTGCGGCTGCCTATTAAGGAGAACTCTCTCGTTATGTGATAAGGAGCGCCCATGGAAGCCCTGCTAGAACAATCTCCGCTGAGTGCTGGAACCCTCTACCGGCTGCTGTCAGGTAGCGTCTGTCCCCGGCCTATTGCCTGGGTGGCAACACAAGACAAGCGTGGCAACGCCAATTTAGCGCCGTTCTCGTTTTTTAACGTAGCCAGCATCGACCCGCCCATCCTGGCTTTTTCACCCCTGCTGGATGGTAGCGCGCAGCCCAAAGACACGCTTCGCAACTTAGACGACCTCGAAGAGTGTGTTGTGCACGTGGGTACCGAAGGATTGATTGAAGCGCTCAATACCACCAGCGCCAGCCTGCCCAGAGAGGAAGACGAGTTCACCCTGGCAGGGCTTGAAAAGGCCACCATGCAAGGCATCCGGGTGCCCCGTATTGCCGCAGCCCCCGTCGCGTTTGGTTGCAAACTGGTGGATGTGATTCGCTTTGGTGATCGACCGTTGGCCGGTAGCCTTGTGTTGGTACAAATCGTGGCGATATACATCGACGATGAATTATGGGATGGCCGCCACGTTAATATGGAGGCACTCCAACCGATTGGCCGCTTGGCGGGCAGCGACTATGTGCGCATTACCGACCGCTTTGCTATTGAGCGGCCTACGTAACCGACGACACGTTTTATTACATTCTGTTTAAGGCTAGCTAGGCTTAAGTCGTATGTTCTTCCGCCGATAACAGTAGAAAGCAGCACTACGTAGGGGGAGAATTAATGCGGCGTACAAAAACATGGCTATTGGTAGTTGGGCTGTTAGCAGCGCCACTGGCGCAGGCAGAACTAACGGTGGGCATCGTTGCCCCTTCAAGCGGGGGGCTGCCCCGTTAGGCATCGGTATGCAGCAGGGAATTGATACCTACTTTGCCAAGATAAACGCTGAAGGTGGCGTCAACGGCAATCAGTTGGCTTTAAAAGCCTATGATGATCAATATGCGCCGCTACAGGCTGCCAAGCATACCCGTGATCTGGTAAGTGATGAGAACCTACTGGCCGCCGTTGGCAATGTGGGTACGCCCACCGCAGCGGTCACCATTCCTATTTATAACCAAGGGAAAACACTGCTGTTTGGTGCATTCACAGGGGCAGGTATTCTGCGCCGTTCGCCACCGGACCGCTATGTGATCAACTATCGGGCAAGCTACGTACAAGAGACCGCCGCCATGGTGGATGGGCTGCTTAGCGCAGGTATTCAACCGGAGGAAATTGCTTTTTTACCCAAAACGATAGTTTTGGGGATGCGGGCTATAACGGCGCGATAAGTGCTATGCAAGCGCGGGGCTTCTCCAATACGGCTAACTTGGTTATGGCCGCTTTACCCGTGGGACCCGGAATATCCATCAGGGCTTGGCGACTATTCTCCAAGCGCCAGTCACACCACGCGCGGTCATCATTGTTGGCACTTTTGGGCCGGCAGCAGATTTTATCCGTGAAGCTCGTCAAGACCTACCTGACACGCTTTTTCTTAACGTCTCGTTTGTAGGTAGCCAGGCGCTGTTAGAGGAGTTGGGTTCACGACGAGCAGAGGGCGTTATTGTGACGCAGGTGGTGCCACCGCTAGATGCTGACCTTCCTGCGGTAGAAGAGTATCGCCAAGCGCTGGCAGAGTATGCGCCAAACGCTGCCCCTGACTTTATCTCTCTGGAGGGCAACCTTGCGGCCAAGCTGTTTGTAGAAGGTGTAAAAGCCGCGGGTAGTAACCCTGATCGTGAAGCGGTTGTAGATGGCTTATTAAGCCTTGGCAGTATTGATATAGGCGTTGGGGAGCCGCTCACCCTTGGCCCGAATGACCATCAGGCAAGCGATGCTGTTTGGCCTACGGTTATCCGAAACGGCCAGTTCGAGCCGTTGGATTGGGCCAATGTAGCTCAGTAACTCTCCTGTTTGTATTCTCTCTGACACGGCGAACTACTCTAATGAAAAAGACCATAAGTATCCGCGCTATGCTGATTAGCCTCTTTGTCGCCGCTGTACTGGGTGCCATTGTGCTAGCAGGAACGGGCTGGGTGACCAACCAGCGTTTAATTAACGTTCAGCACCTCATTATCGACGAGGTGCTGCCGCTGCAGGACGCTAGCCGCAGCATAGTGCTTACCATGGGCGCTTTTGGACAGCGACATGCTGATTTACTGGCGACTGATGATACGCAAGCGTTGGCGGACATCACTCCCCGTAGCGCATTAGAAGAGCGCTATGCTCAGGCTCGAGAGGGGCTTGCGGATATTGAGGAAACCGGTGCTGCTGGGCAGCTGTCTGCTTTGGATAACTACTTCCAGGCGCTGTTGACGGGCGATGAGGCGCTGGAAGGTGTGCGCCGCGATGCGCTGAATCTGCAGGTGAAAATGGCCGAACAGATTGCTCAAATGGAAGCTGCTATTACCAATGTGATGCACATCGCCGAAGATATTGCTGGCCGCACAGCGCTGGCTCAAGTGCGTGAAGCGCGCATCCAGCGTGAGCTAGCAGCCTGTCGGTCTTTCCGTTGCACCGTGAGATACTGACCACCGTCATCGCCGAGCTGAGAAGATCGCCATGAGCCGCTTCATCCCTGTGGATCGCCAGACCGATTACCTGCTGCCGCCTTCGGTAGACGAGTGGTTGCCCGATGGTCACCTGGCGCGGTTCGTTGTCGATGTTGTCGAACAACTGGACCTCTCGACGTTGACCCGGCGTTACATGGGGCGGGGTTCCAAGGCACATCACCCGGCGGTGCTACTGAGCCTGCTGATCTACGGCTACGCCACCGGGGTGGTCTCCAGCCGCAAGATCGAGCGTGCCAC
>NZ_LVIA01000042.1:0-55135 GCF_001596805.1 Halomonas sp. KX33721
AGCCACCATGCCATCGCGGCCAGAGGCGACCGCCAGCGTGGTGACTAGCTGGCCCAGGCGCGGGTGCGGGCGGCTGGCCAGCACTTCAAACGCCAGGGCTTGCAAGGCATCGCCCGCTAAAATAGCCGTCGCCTCATCAAAGGCTTTATGCACCGTGGGCTGGCCGCGGCGCAGGTCGTCATCATCCATGGCGGGCAGGTCGTCGTGAATCAGCGAGTAGGCGTGAATCAGCTCGATGGCCGCCGCGGGAGCATCCAGGGCGTCGTCACTTGCCCCAAGGGCTTGACCTGCTAAATAGACCAGCAGCGGGCGCAAACGTTTGCCGCCGACCAAAAGCCCGTGGCGCATGGCCGCCTCTAAACGCTCATCTACCGCTGGGCGTGCATCGAATAGCGCGGCCAGCGTGGCATCCACTCGGGTGCTGCTGGCATGGCGCAGCGTGGCTAGTCGGGAGGCGTGGGCGGTCACCATGGCGGCGTCTCCTCGCTGTCGTTGCCAGCATCCTGGGCTCCTGCGAACGGGGCAACTGCCAGTTTGCCGTCGGGGTCTTCGCTCAGGGCCCGTACTTTTAGCTCAGCGCTATCGAGGCGCTGCTGGGCGTCGCGGGTCAGGCGAACGCCCTGCTCAAAAGCGGTCAGCGCATCTTCCAATGAGAGTTCGCCGGACTCCAGGCGTTCCACAATGGTCTCTAGCTGGGCAACCGTTGCGGCAAAATCTTGTGGGGGTGTGGTGTCGCTCATTGGGCAATGCCTACCGTTTTCCGGGCGCCCTGGTATCAGCAAGGGCGACGAGTGTGGCTGCGGATGCTGTTAAATAAACGCACAGTATACACCGAGGCGAGGGGGTGGCGTCTGCCCTCCCTATGGGTTGATTGTTCGACTTGTACTCTGTTCATCTTGAAAGCGCACACTTTTCATCACGCCAAGACACCGGGAGCGCAAGCGGCTGTGCTACTATACGGGCCTCCCGTGAACCGATACACGGCGCATGCCGCCGACCATAGAGGTTGATTCAGCCATGGCCAAAACGTCCCTGGAAAAGAGCAAGATCAAGATCCTGCTACTCGAGGGCGTCCACCAAAGCGCGGTGGACAATTTTCACAACGCAGGTTACGAGAACATCGAGCATCTGCCGACTTCGCTGGATGAAGAGTCGCTGATCGAGAAGATTCGTGATGTTCACTTTATCGGCATCCGCTCCCGCACTCAGCTAACCGAGCGCGTGTTTGAGGCGGCCGAGAAGTTAGTAAGCGTTGGCTGTTTCTGTATCGGTACCAACCAAGTTGACCTGGATGCGGCGCTCAAGCGCGGTATCGCGGTATTTAATGCGCCTTACTCCAACACCCGCTCAGTGGCGGAGCTGGTACTGGCAGAAGCCATTATGCTGCTGCGCGGTATTCCCGAGAAGAATGCTCGCGCGCACCAGGGCGGCTGGCTGAAGTCGGCGAAAAACTCCCACGAAGCGCGCGGTAAAACCCTCGGTATCGTGGGTTACGGCAGTATCGGCGCACAGCTCTCTGTATTGGCAGAGTCGCTCGGCTTCAACGTGATTTACTACGATGTGATCACTAAGCTGGGTATGGGTAATGCCAGCCAGGTCGCCAGCCTGGAGGAGTTGCTGGATCGTTCGGACGTGGTCAGCCTGCACGTGCCGGACCTGCCCTCTACCCGCTGGATGATTGGCGCGAAAGAGATCGCCGCCATGAAGGATGGCGCTATCCTGATCAATGCCGCCCGTGGCAGCGTGGTGGAAATCGAGCCGCTGGCGGATGCCATTAAAGCAGGAAAACTCAATGGGGCGGCCATCGACGTCTTCCCGGTTGAGCCGAAAGGCAACGATGAAGAGTTCCAAAGCCCGCTGCGCGGCCTGGATAACGTGATTCTGACGCCGCATATCGGTGGTTCTACCCTGGAAGCCCAGGAGAACATCGGTATCGAGGTCTCCGAAAAACTGATCACGTACTCGGACAACGGTACCACGGTCACCTCGGTCAACTTCCCTGAAGTGGCACTGCCCGCACACCCGGACAAGCACCGTTTGCTGCATATTCACGACAACGTGCCCGGCGTGCTTTCCCAGATCAACCGCGTGCTGTCAGAAAACGGCATCAACATTTCTGGCCAGTATCTGCAGACCAACGATAAGGTCGGTTACGTGGTGATTGATGTCGACAAGGCCTACGGCCCGCAGGCGCTGGAGGCATTGAGGCAGGTAGAGCACACGCTGAAGATTCGCGTGCTCTATTCGGCGCAGAATAGCTGATATTACCGACCCGCGCAGCGTCACAAAACGGCCCGAAAGGGCCGTTTTGCCTATCAGGCCAGGTCGAACAGCAGTACTTCGCTGGCGTCGCTGCTGGTGAGCTCGACGTGCTCATCCGGCGTAAAAGCGGCGGCATCGCCGGTGGTGAGCCGCTCGCCGTTCACTTCGACGGCCCCTTTTACCACGTGTAGCCATGCGTAGCGTGAGGACGGGGGCGTGACTTGCTCCCCGGCGCTCAGCAGGCTGGCGTACAGGTTGACATCCTGATTCACGCTCACTGAGCCATCGCGACCATCTGGGGAGAGCACCAAGCGCCACTGGCCCTGGCGCTCGGCGGTGGGGAAGTGCTTCTGCTCGTAGCTGGGCTGAATGCCACGCTGGGCGGTTTCGATCCAGATTTGCAGAAAGTGCAGCCCGTTTTCTTGAGAGTGGTTGAACTCGCTGTGCAGTACGCCCGTGCCTGCGGTCATGCGCTGCACATCGCCGGGGCGCATCACTTCGCCATTGCCCATGTTGTCCTTGTGCTCCATTTCACCTTCCAGCACGTAGGAGATGATCTCCATATCCCGGTGGGGGTGGGCGCCAAAGCCGTGGCCGGGGGCCACTCGGTCTTCGTTGATCACCCGCAGCGCGCGGAAGCCCATGTGGTTGGGGTCCATGTAATTGGCGAACGAAAACGTGTGGTAAGAGCGCAGCCAGCCGTGGTCTGCGTAGCCCCGCTCGTTGGAACGACGAATCTGCATGAAAAGCACTCCATCACTGAGTTATGTTGGCGCCCACTATACGACCGAGTGCGTGTGACGTGGGGTGAAGCTTTCTCAATGATGTTGTCGAAATAATCGACGATTGGCGGTGTCGTTGATCTGAGTCAAACACGCCGAGATGCACCCACGGCGGGCTTTTTGTTATCATGCGCGCCTTTATTGACCCGGTCCGCCCTTTGCGAGGGCGACTACCAGGAGCACTCCATGACGACCCCAACTCCCACTGCGCCCGTTGTGGTAGCAGCGCTGTATAAATTTGTCACCCTGAACGACTTTGAAGCACTGCGCGAGCCGCTGCGCCAAACCATGGTCGATAACGGCGTGAAAGGCACGCTGTTGCTGGCCAAAGAGGGCATCAACGGCACCGTGGCCGGTAGCCGCGAAGGCATCGACGCGCTGCTGGCTTGGCTCACCGCCGACCCACGTTTAAGTGATATCGACCACAAAGAGTCATTTTGCGACGAGCCGCCGTTCTACCGCACCAAGGTCAAACTGAAAAAAGAGATCGTCACGCTGGGCGTGCCGGGCATCGACCCCAACGACACCGTGGGCACTTACGTCGAGCCAGAGAACTGGAACGACGTGATCTCCGACCCGGAAGTGCTGGTGATCGATACCCGTAACGACTACGAAGTCGCGATTGGCAGCTTTGAAGGCGCGGTGGACCCGAAAACGACTACTTTCCGCGAGTTTCCCGAGTACGTGCGCCAGCACTACAACCCGGAGCAGCATAAAAAGGTCGCCATGTTCTGCACCGGCGGCATCCGCTGCGAGAAAGCCTCCAGCTTTATGCTGAAAGAGGGCTTCGAAGAGGTCTACCACCTGAAAGGCGGCGTGCTGAACTACCTGGAAAAAGTGCCGGAAGAGCAGTCGCTGTGGCGCGGCGAATGCTTCGTGTTCGATAACCGGGTCACCGTTCGCCACGACCTCACTGAAGGCGAGCACGAGCAGTGCCACGCCTGCCGGATGCCTATCTCTCAGGAAGATATGCAGTCGTCGGCCTACGAGCCCGGCATCAGCTGCCCGCACTGTATCGACTCACTGCCTGAGAAAACCCGCGCCGCCGCCCGCGAGCGTCAGCGCCAGATTGAGCTGGCCAAAGCCCGTGGTGAGCCTCATCCGCTGGGCTATAACCATCGCCAAGGCACTCGCGAGAAAGCGTAATCATCCTGGTCGACGATGTGGCAGAAGGCATCGATGCGTTTATCGAAAAGCGCGCCTCGCTGGCAGCATCGCTAGTACACGCTGCTAGCCATTGGTGGAATTTGTTTCCGTAAACGCGACAGCGCCCCCTGCGGCGCGTTATCCTGCTGGCTTTTTACGTATTGAGCGCCGTCAGGAGAGTAGTCAGGTGAGTGAAGCCAAGCGCAGATCAGTCGGACGTCCGGCGGGAGCCACGAAAGCGAGCGGAGGGCATAGCCAATCGTTGGTGCGTGGCCTCACGCTGCTCGAATATCTATCCGCTAGCCCGCTGGGCCTTGCGCTTTCAGAGCTGGCGGAAATGGCTGACCTTGCCCCTTCCACCACTCATCGCCTGCTTCAGGCGCTGCAAAGCCAGGGCTTTGTCACCCAAGAGAGCGAGCAGGGCCTGTGGCGCATCGACGTCAAAACCTTCCGAATTGGTAACAGCTTTTTAGAAGCACGCGACGTGGTGGCCAAAAGCCGCCCGTTTTTGCGCCGCTTAACCGCAGAAACCGGCGAAACGGCGAACCTGGGTATCCGTGATGGTGCCACGGCGGTCTTCCTGGCTCAAAACGAATCCCCGCAGATGATGCGCATGATCACGCGGCTGGGGTCCCGTGCACCGCTTCACGCCTCCGGCGTGGGCAAGGCGCTGCTGGCGTGGATGAGTGAGGAGGAGCGCAGCGCGCTGTTAGAAGGCGGCTACGAGCTGGCCCGTGTGACTGAAAATACCCTGTATCAAACGGATTCACTGCAGGCGGAAATGGCCGCCATTCGCGCCCAAGGCTTTGCCTGCGACCGGGAAGAGCATGCGATTGGCCTGCACTGCGTGGCGGCCTGCATTTTCGATGAGCACGCCACGCCGTTGGCGGCTATTTCCGTCTCGGGCCCCATGGCGCGTATTCCCGAAGAGCGCCTGCTGGTACTGGGGGCGCTGGTGCGTCAAATAGCCGACGAAATTACCCAGCAGCTCGGTGGCCAGTTGCCCCGTTAAACGTTAGAGGGCGCGTATCGTGTTCAGCCTGTTTTGGGTGGCGCTAGCCAGCGCCACCCTGCTGCCTGGTGGCTCGGAAGTGTGGCTGGCGCGGCTATGGTGTGTTGGTGAGCCAGCGCTGGTGCTGTGGGTTGTGGCGACGGCTGGCAACACGCTGGGCAGTTTGATCAACGTGGCTCTTGGTCGCTACGCTCGCCAATTTCAACATCGCCGCTGGTTTCCTGCATCTCCCCAAGGACTTGCCCGTGCCGAGCGCTGGTATCACCGCTTTGGCGAGGCGAGCCTATTACTCTCCTGGTTACCTGTGATTGGCGACCCGCTCACCGTGCTGGCTGGGGTGATGCGCCTTGCCTGGTGGCGGGCGCTGCTCTGGATTGTGCTAGCAAAAGGTGCCCGCTATGGGCTGCTGATTGCGCTGGCCCATCAATGGTTGGCGCCTTACTGCCAATAAACGGCAATTACCTTCACTCGGTTTCATTGGTGTACCAAAAACAGCCGCGTTAACGTCTCTTACATCGAGTCATGTTACGCTAGTCACTTTGGATCGAGCGTTATACAAAGCTTGCATTTCCATTGGATGCACTATCCTGTGTTTAACATTCTTAGGTTGAATTTTAACGAGGGCAGGATGGCAAATACTCACCCAAAAGGAGGTTATGGTGTGACGTCACTACGTTTACTCCCCTGGCTCAGCGTCTGGATGCTGGCGCTGTTCGCCATGCTGGCCGGGCCAGCCATGGCGCAAACCACGTTAGGCGCCGAGAGCGATGCGTCCGTCGCTGAAGAGCAGCCCTCTTATGCGGCGCTGGCCGACCTGCTGGAAGACGAGCAGGCCCGCCAGGAGCTGATTGAACTGCTGCGTAATCAAGCGTCTGAGTTGCCTGCTGGCGTTGCGGCCGAGCTGTCGCCGGAAGCCGCTGCCGCGGGGGGCAACGTAGCGCCCGAGGACGTCTCACTACCCCGCCAGTTGGCAGAGTTGACCAGCCGTGTAGTAGGTGATGTGGGCGGTCAGATCGAGCAGGCAGCGGCGATTGTCGGCAACATGTTCACTGGCCAGGGCACAGGCAGTAGCTTTGATATGGCAGCGTTTATCAGTGCTGCCATTAATCTTGGTATCGTGATTGTGGCCACCTTTGCGCTCTTTATGGTGTTCCGCCGCTTGGCGAAGTCGCTGTTTACCAAGATTAGCAGCTGGTCGCAGCAGGGCAGTGGCTTAACGCCGGTGCTGCGTTTAGTGCTCTGCGTGGCGATTGCCGCGGTGCTGGATGTGCTGCTGGTGGCGCTGGCGTACGTCGGCGGTAACCTGATTGCGACCTTTGCGGTGGGAGAGACCGGTGAGCTATCCACCCGCGCATCGCTGTTTTTAAATGCTTTCCTGGTCATTGAGCTATTGAAAGCTAGCGTGCGGATGCTGTTCTCTTCGCGCTATGAAGGCCTGCGCCTGCTGCCGATCTCGGCCCAAGAAGCCTCCTACTGGAACCGCTGGCTGGCACGCCTGATTGGTATGGTGGGGTATGGCTTGATGGTCGTCGTGCCGCTGGTCAACTTCTATATCGCGGCCTCTCTGGGGCAAGCGGTCGGCACGCTGATTATGCTGCTGGCGTTTATTTATGCGGTGGGCGTGGTGCTCAAAAACCGCGTGCGGCTGCGCGATAATCTAAATCAAATGAGCGCGCGCTCGACGCTGACGGCGAGCCGTGTATCGCTGCAGCTGTTTGCCCGCACGTGGCACCTGTTCGCGCTGATCTATTTCTTAATGGTGTTTGTGCTGACGCTTACCCGTCCGGGTGATGCGCTGCCCTTTGTCCTCTTTGCGACGTTGAAGACGCTCGGCGCCGTGGTCGTGGGCCTGCTGCTGTCTGCGTTCCTGACACAGACCATTGGTCGTCGTATTCAACTCTCCGATGACCTGCGCCGTAAGCTGCCGCTGCTGGAAGTCCGGTTGAACAGCTACGTGCCCAACGCGCTGCGCGTGCTGCGCACGGTGATCGTCGTTGCGGTGATCATGGTGGTGCTGGATGCTTGGGGCGCCTTTGACCTGGCCGCCTGGTACGCCTCCGAGCGCGGTGCCAATCTGGTGGGTAACCTGATCAGCGTAGCAGTGATCCTGATTGTGTCGCTGGGCATATGGCTGGGCTTGGCAAGCCTGATCGAGCACAAGCTCAACCCGGAAACCGGTCACGGCGAACCCTCTGCCCGTGCCAAAACGCTGCTGAGCCTGTTCCGTAATGCGCTGGCCATTGCCATGGTGACCATCACCGGCATGATCGTGCTCTCGGAAATCGGCATCAATATTGGACCGCTAATTGCTGGTGCCGGTGTGCTGGGTCTGGCGATTGGTTTTGGTGCCCAGAAGCTGGTGCAGGATGTGATCACCGGGGTGTTCATTCAGGTAGAGAACGCCATGAACACCGGCGACGTGGTGACCGTGGGCGGCGTGACCGGCACGGCCGAGCGTTTGAGTATCCGCTCGGTGGGCATTCGTGACCTGTCCGGTACCTACCATATCGTGCCGTTCTCCAGTGTGGATACCGTCTCCAACTACATGCGTGAGTACGGCAACCATGTGGGCGAGTACGGTATTGGTTACAACGAAAGTATCGACGAGGCGATCGAGCAGCTACAGCTGGCCTTCGAAGATCTTAAAGCCAGCGAAGAGCATGGTCATAAACTATTGGCAGATATGACCGTGGCGGGTGTCACCGCGCTGGCCGACAGCTCGGTCAATATCCGTGTCGTGATCAAGACCACGCCAGGCGATCAGTGGGCTGTAGGCCGTGCCTACAACCGCCTAGTGAAACTGCGCTTTGATGCGGCGGGTATCGAGATTCCGTTCCCGCATACCACGCTCTACTTTGGCGAAACCAAAGGCGGCAAGACTCCGCCCGCCAACGTGCGCATTCTGGATGCGAAAGCGGAAAGAAAGCGCACCGAGACGGTACCGCTTGCAGAGCGTAGCGAAGCCTCGCTTGAGCATGAACCGGATCACCATAAGCCGGACCATGATGATGTGGATGAAACCTAAGCGTACGCTTAGGTAAGCCAATGAGGCCGCCTTCGGGCGGCCTCATTGCGTTGGGTCAGTCGCGCCGCTCGCCAGGGTAGTTTTCGGAGTGGCGACCCTCTAGGTTGATCGATTCGCCGCCGTCTACAAATAGCACTTGCCCGGCCACAAAGGCATTATCCAGCAAATAGTGCAAGGCTTGTACAAGGTGTGCTGGGTTGCCTTGGTGATTGACCGGAATGCCTTCGATGCGCCACTGGATATAGTCGCTGGTACGCTGGGAGGCAGGCAGCACGACACCAGGGGCGATACCGTTAATCCGTAGGCGCGGAGCAAACTCCAGCGCTGCCATACGGGTCATCTCAGCTAGGCTTTTCTTGGAGAGCAGGTACGCCGCATACGGATATTGGTGATAGGCCACTTTGTTGTCGATGATGTTGATCACCTGACCGTGCTCTACCGCCTCGGCAAAATGGCGTGTGAGTAGCAGCGGGGTGAACATATTGACCCGAAACTGGGTCTCCAGCATGGCCATATCGGTACGGGCAATCGGCGCTGGTTCATAAGCTGAGGCGCTATTGAGCAGCACGTTCAACCCAGGAAAACGCGTTTTAGCTTGGGTGATTAATCCTTCTAGCGAATCCTCTAAAAAGTTGCAGGGCAGAATCTCGCACTCACGACCCTTGCCGCGAATTGCGTCTGCCACTTCCTCTGCTTCCCCCCGGGAGCTATTCACGTGTAACGCGATATCAAAGCCCTTATCGGCTAGCGCTTCAGCAAAATAGCGGCCCAGGCGCGTGGCGCCGCCGGTTACAAGTGCAGCAGGTGTCTCCATTGCTTTATCCCTCGCAGCAGGTAGTGTTTGTTAACTAACGTTGTCATGGTAATCAAAAAGACTCTCTGCGTGAGCGCAGCGTTTGTCAATAACTTGTACAGAGCTTGAACGGGATGGTTAACCGTCTACTCTGTTGGAGCGCCGATTGATGCCTATACGCTAAAACGGTGTGGGCTAGGTCATCGGCTCACCAGCCGTTAGTCATCCAGCCTCTTATATTGGGATATAGTTATGTCATTAAGGTCGTCACCCGTAACGTCAACTCCCTCGCCCGCGTCGGCTCAACACGAGTGCGTTATCTCGCTAGGAACCAATATTGAGCCAGAGCATCACTTTGCCAAAGCCCTTGAGATTTTGAGCAGTGAGTGCGAACTGCTGGCCCGCTCCGAAGCGGTGCGCACTGCCCCGGTAGGCTTTCAGCAGCAGCCAGACTTCTTAAATGCCGCCCTGGTGGTGCGCACTACGCTTGAGCTGGGCGACTTTAAAGCCTACCTAAAAGAGGTTGAGCATCGCTTAGGCCGTGTTCGCGGGCCGATCAAATCTGGCCCCCGGACCATGGACTTGGACATTGTGGTCTGGGATGGCGAAGTGGTCGACGATGGCTACTTTCATCACGACTATGTTCGGGGGCCGGTGGACGAAGTGCTAGCCGTACTGAAGAGACCGAACTGAAAAAACCGAACTGAAAAAAATAGTAGCGACTGGGAAAGTTTTACGGGGCAGGGCTCACGTTTTCTAAAGATAGGCCGATAATCACGCTACTTCCGCACTGTTTGCGTTCACTTCCGAGGTCAAGCCCGTGATCAGCCTTGCGACTAATATCACGTCGCTACTGGTGATGAATAATCTACGCAGTAGCCAGCAAGCAATGCAGACCTCCATGGAGCGTCTGTCGTCTGGGCTGCGTATTAATAGCGCCAAGGATGATCCGGCAGGCCAGGCGATTGCCAATCGCATGGGCGCACAAATTCGCGGTATGAACCAGGCGATCCGCAATACCAACGACGGTATCTCTATGGTGCAAACCGCAGAAGGCTCGTTGGACCTGATCAACGACAGCCTTCAGCGCATCCGCGAACTCAGCGTTCAGGCGCTCAACGGCACCAATTCCTCAGAAGATCGGGCGTCTATTCAGTTAGAGATCGACCAACGGCTGGAAGAGATTGACCGCGTCGCTGAGCAGAGCAACTTTAACGGCATTAAGCTGATCGAGCGCGATAAAACGCTCAATATTCAGGTAGGGGCCAACGCCGGGGATGTGATTGGCGTGAGCTTTTCGGCGATGGGGCGTCAGGCGCTGGGGTTGGATAACTTCAGCGTATTAGATAATGGTTCGGCCACGCCCAAGCCGATGGATGTCGTGGATGAAGCCATGAAGCAGGTCGACCGCCAGCGCAGCTATTTAGGCGCGGTGCAGAACCGCTTCGAGAGCGTCATTGACGGGCTTAACACCAACATCATTAACACCTCCGCTGCCCAGTCGCGTATTCAAGACGCCGACTACGCGCAAGAAGTCTCCAACCTTATTCGCGCCCAACTGCTTCAGCAGGTGGGTATCGCGATGCTGACCCAGGTGAACCAACAGCCGCAGATGATTCTGCGGCTGTTGGAAGGGCTGTAGTTAGAATTGGCCGATCATCGTCACTCGATGATGCCCTGTTCACGCGCCATGGCGTAAGCCGCCTGCGGGCCGTTCCACAGCGAGGGCAGCAGAATCAGCGACACCGGGATCGCGGTAATCACGATAAACTGCTGCAGCGCGCCAATTTGACCTGCACCCATATACAGCAGCACGGCCGCCATCAGGGCCATCGCAATGCCCCAGAAAGCGCGCATGCAGGGGCTGGGGGCATCGTGTCCCGCACCGACAACGGCAATCGCGTAGCTCATGGAGTCGCCGGTGGTGGCCACAAAAATCGTGGTCAGCAGCAGAATCGCCAGTGCCATCCAGGTGCCGCCGGGCAGCGCTTGAGCCACCGTGAGAGTCGCCACGTCAAACTGGAAATTGTTGAGCGCTTCGGTCAGGTCAATTACCCCGGTCAACTGATAGTAAATGCCGGAGCCGCCCAGTAGCGTAAACCATACGGTGGTGGCAATCGGGGCGAGTACGGCAACCGCCAGAATCATTTCACGAATGCTGCGGCCCCGTGAAATGCGCGCCACGAAAATCGCCATCAGCGGTGCATAGCCGATAAACCAAGCAAAGAAGAACACCGTCCACCACTGCATCCACCACGCCGGGGCGGTTTCAGCGGTCATCGTGGCCATGGTGAAAAACTCGCTGACATACGCGCCCATGCTGGAAACGTAGGTGTTCACCAAAAACAGCGTGGGGCCGAACACGATAATCACGGCACCGATCGCTAAGGCCAGCAGTACGTTGAAACGGCTCAGCAGTTGGATGCCTTTATGCACCCCGCTCATCGAAGAGAGCACATAAACAGTGCCCAGTACGGCCAGAATCATCAGCTGCCCGGTGTAGCCTTCCGGCAGGCCAAACAGCTCATGCAGGCCAAAGCTTACCTGAGTGGCCAAAAAGCCGATGGGGCCGACTGTGCCCGCCACCAGCGCAATCACGCAGCAGGCATCCACTAAGCCGCCCAGCGGGCCACGCATCAAGCGCTCTCCCAAAACAGGGTAGAGCAGCGTTCGCGGCTGCAGCGGTTGGCCTTTCACGTAGTGCGCATGTGCCAGCACCACGGCAGTGAGCGAGCCCAGCACCGCCCAGGCCATAAAGCCCCAGTGCATAAACGACTGCGCCAGCGCGCCGGATACCGCTTCAGCGGTGCCCGCTTCGGTATCAAAGGCGGGTGGGGTAACCACAAAGTGGTACACCGGCTCGCCTGCGGCAAAAAACACCCCACCACCGGCTAACAGCGTACATAGAATGATCGAGAGCCACTTAAAGGTGCTCATTTCTGGTGCATCGAGATTGCCGATCTTAGCTTTTGCCGCAGGCGTTAACGCCACGCCAATGGCGATAAAAAACGTCAGCAGAAGCAGCAGCTGGAAATAGCTGCCCAGCACCAGCGCGGTCCAGGCAAAGCCTGCGCTGATGGAATTGGCGACTAGGTCAATGTCGTAAAACGAAAGCGCCAGAAACGCCACGATGAAGCCGATGCTAAGCACCAGCACGATAGGATCGCCGAGGGAAAACCGCGAGGGCCCCTCGGCGCGTTGGGCAGGTTGGTTCATGAAGAGCACCTATTTGGAATGGGAGGTTGCAGGAAAGAGCGGGAGCAGAACCTTTAGCTTAATAAACCCAAGAGGGAGCCGACTTAACGCCGCTGGCCCCAGGTTTTCAAAGCAAAAAAAAGCGCCATTCAATGAATGGCGCGAGGACAGGAAACTGAGCACAGTATACCGCCGACCTAGACCAAAGTCTAACGGCTTGATCAAAAATGTTTTCTAATGGTGCGCGGCCAATGCGTGGCGCACCATTTTGGCGCTTTCGAGGGCGGTGAATGATCCATTTTCGGGCCTAAGCTCATGAATAAAAAGTAAAAAGCAAAAGATGGCGGCGTTTCTGCATAGCCTCTGCAAATTTTGTATACAAGGTGTTCACTGCCATGCCGACTCGCTCCCGTACTGCCCGTTCCTCTTTGTTTCCGCTAGCGCTATTTGGCGCGGTGCTGATGATGCCGCTCGGCGCTGCTGCCGAGACGACCTCGATTCGCTTCCAGCTGGACTGGCGCTTCGAAGGCCCGGCAGCGCCGTTTCTGATGGCAGCCGAAAAAGGCTACTTCGCCGAAGAAGGTCTGCAGGTTCAGATCGATTCGGGAAGCGGCTCTGCAGGGGCGGTGAACCGGGTGGCCTCGGGCGCCTATGAGATGGGCTTTGGCGATCTCAACGCGCTGGTCGAATTCCTTGCGGAAAACCCGGAAGGCCCCGGCATCAAGGGCGTCTATATCGTTTATGACGGCACGCCCGCGGCGGTGTTTGCGCGCAAGGAGAGCGGCATCGAGAGCCCCGCTGACCTGGCAGGCAAGACCATCGCCGCCCCGGCCTTCGACACCGGCTATCGCGCCTGGGGCATCTTTGCCGCTGCCAATGGGCTGGAGGCCGACGCGGTGGCGTGGCAAAACGTCGACCCTGCGCTACGCGAAACCCTGCTGACCCGGGGCGATGTCGATGCCATCACCGGCTTCTACTTCACCAGCCTGCTCAACCTGGAAGAGCGCGGCATGAGCGAAGACGAGCTGACCATCATGCCGTTCCCCGACTACGGCGTCCCGCTGTACGGCAACGCGATTCTGGTCAGTGATGCCTTTGCCGATGCCAACCCCGAGGCCGTGAAGGGCTTCCTGCGCGCCTTCAACCGTGCGCTGGGAGAGACCCTGGCAGACCCCGAAGCAGCCATCGAGTACGTGCGTAACCGCGACGGCCTGATCGATGTCGAGATGGAAACGCGTCGCCTGAAGCTGGCGTTGGAGAGCGTGGTGGATACCCCCGATGCCCGTGAATATGGTGTGGGCGGTGTGGATGACGAGCGGCTGAGCCAGGCGATTCAACTGGTGGCGGATGCTTACGATCTGCCCACGTTGCCATCCCCCGATCAGGTCTTTGACTCCCGCTACCTGCCGCCGGTAGAAGAGCGCATGCTGCTGCCGGAGGCGGAGTGATGTCGGCAGCGTTCGTCCGCTTCGATGACGTCAGCCTGGCGTACGACGGCGCGGGCAACGCCATCGAAGATATCGACCTGTCGATCCACGAAGGCGAGTTCGTCGCCTTCGTGGGGCCGTCAGGGTGTGGCAAATCCACCTTTATGAAGTTATGCACGGGCCTGCACGCACCTACCCAAGGGAGTGTCAGCGTGGATGGCGCGCCGGTCACCGGACCACTGAAAATCTCCGGTATGGCGTTTCAGAATGCCAACCTGCTGCCCTGGCGTACCACGCTGGATAACGTGCTGCTGCCGCTGGAAATTGTTGAGCCCTACCGTCGGCAGTTTCGTAAGCGCCGCGAGGAGTTTGTGGGCTGGGCGCGCTCACTGCTGAAAACCGTCGGGCTCGCCGAGCATGAGAATAAATACCCTTGGCAGCTATCAGGCGGTATGCAGCAGCGGGCGTCCATTTGCCGGGCGCTGATCCACCAGCCGCGTCTGCTGATGTTGGATGAACCGTTTGGCGCGCTGGATGCGTTTACACGCGAAGAGCTGTGGTGCGTACTGCGGGATTTATGGGAAGCCCAGCGATTTACCGTTGTGCTGGTGACCCATGACCTTCGTGAAGCGGCCTTCTTAGCCGATACGGTGTATGTGATGAGCCGCCGCCCAGGTCGCGTGATTGAGCGTCGCTCCATTGAGCTGCCTCGCCCCCGAGCGTTGGAGACCACCTACGAAAAACCCTTTATTGATCTGGTGCAGGAACTACGCGCCCAGATTGGCGAAGTGCGTAGCACCTGATCGATGACTCTCTGCGTCGGCACCATTAAGGCATTTTTTATGACCGTAAATAGCAAACTGATTGAACGTCTGGCGCCCTGGATCGCGGTGGTGGTGCTGGTGATGATCTGGGAAGTCACGGTGCGGCTATTTAACGTACCGAGCTTTATCTTCCCCGGCGCCTTGGAAACCGCGCAGGCGTTGATTACCTATGCAGGCCCCATTGGTCAGCACTCTTGGCAAACCTTCTGGACCACGCTGATCGGTTTTGGGTTGGGAGTGGCGGTCGGGTTAGTGCTGGGCTTTATCATCGGCTCGTCGCGCTTTTTGTATAACGCCTGCTACCCGCTGCTGGTGGGGTTTAATGCCATTCCTAAAGTGGCCTTTGTGCCAATTCTGGTGGTCTGGTTTGGTATCGGTTCGGTACCTGCGATTCTCACTGCCTTTTTAATCTGCTTTTTTCCCATTGTCGTGAATGTGGCCACAGGGCTGGCAACCCTGGAGCCAGAAATGGAAGACGTGCTGCGAGTACTGGGTGCGCGGCGCATGGATGTGCTTTTGAAAGTAGGGCTGCCGCGTTCGCTGCCGTACTTTTTTGCCTCGTTGAAAATCGCCATCACCCTAGCGTTTGTGGGCACCGTCGTATCGGAAACCGTCGCCTCTAACCAGGGCATCGGCTACCTGATGATGAGCGCTGGTTCGCAAATGCGTATGGGGCTGGTATTCGCCGGGCTGCTGGTGATCAGCGCGATGGCCATGGTGATGTACGAACTGTTTGCCCAATTAGAAAAGCGTATGACTGCCTGGGCACACCGTAGTTGAGAAAAGAAACGCCGTAGCGGCGAAGTACCGCTGCGGTTTAACTGAATTTGCTGGCATAGCCAGTGTTGAACAATAAGGGGACCCAATGAAATATTTACCCATCGCTAGTTTAGCCGCTGCCATGTTGATATCACCGCTTGCCTCGGCTGAAAAACTATTTTCAGACTCAAGTATCTCGCTGCTATATAGCGATCAGTACCAAGCGTTTGGGCGTAATGAGCGCACCGATACCTATGTCACCTTTGAAAACGTGACGGCACACGACTGGGGCGGCACTTTTTTTGTTTGTGGATCGTAACCAAGGGCGAGGTAAAGCCGATGGTGACGACGATCTGTATGGCGAATTCTCCCCAACGCTCAGCCTTGGCTGGCTAAGTGGCGTCGATTTGCAGCGGGGCGCGCTGAAAGATGTGTCGCTAGCAGGAACCTATGAATTTGGCGGCGGCACCAATGCTACCAACATTCTGACAGGCGTGAGCTTCGCCTGGGACGTGCCAGGCACAACGTACTTCAACAGCACGTTCTACTACGTCAATAACAGTGAAATCGCCGATGATCTGCAAATGACGCTCACCTGGGGTGCGCCGTTTGAGGTGGGAGCATCGCGTTTTCTGTTTGATGGCTATATCGACTACTCAACGTCGGCATCGGACCATGACGCAGAGTTTCATTTCAACCCACAGCTAAAATTAGACTTAGGGCACTACCGTGGCCGTCCAGGGGTGCTCTACGCAGGGATTGAGTACTCCTACTGGCACAATAAATATGGCCTTTCCGACAGCGTTATGGATACGGAAAGCGCGGTGAGTGCACTGGTTAAATTTCACTTCTAATCGGCGTGGGTAGCACCATGATGGTGCTACCAGCTATACAGCAGCGAGGCGCTGGTCGTGGTATCAGTGCGCTCGCTGGCATCCTCCGGGGGTTGTGAGTTGTGCTTCACTTCATAAGAGAGGCGCAGCGACAGCCTAGCGTTAAGACGGGCGGTAAGCGCCGTTAGCGAACGGCCGGTGGTGTTTGCATCGGTGTACTCTACCGACATCTCCTGGGCAATATCAGCGTAATCAGAGAGTCGGTAGCGGTAGTCCAGCGCGGTATAGGCCACGGCCAACTGCTGGTTATCTTCTTTTCGCGGGCGATCATTGCGGTAACCCGGGCCTGCTTCCAGCGAGAGCGTGTGCTGCTTATTCTCTAACAACTGCCGTCCATAGCCACCAATTACCGAAAGCTGTTGGTCGTACCCGGCAAAACGGTCCTTCTCCCAGCGGGCAAAGCCAAACAGGTAGTGCGGCCCGCTAAAGTCGTAGCGTTCACGCCCTGCGAGCAGATATTGCTCCGCGCTGGTTTCGCCATCCTTGCTGACGTTACGCACTTCCCCTCGCAGCGAATGGGTCAACTGACCGGTCAGCCAGGTCAGACGCGATTTGCCGATCAGTGTTTGGCTATCGGTGTTGCCAGAAAGACGGGTAAAACCAAGCTCCGCATCGCCGCTAAATTCGGGGGTGTCCTCTTTCGGAGGCGGCGGCGCATAGAACGGCGAGGCAGCAACGCCGGTCGCCCAAAGTGCGCTGCTAGTGAATACCAGTGAGCGTAGCAAATGTCGCACGACACTCCTCCTTGAGTCTGGGTTCAGTAAGTGGCTGCTATATAAGCAAAGTGAGGTGAAAGCGCAACGACTAACGCCGCTTGGCACTGCGTGCCATAATGACGCGGTCGCGCACCATGAGTTCCGTTATGACCGCCCCCCGCCCTAGAACACTGGCCGAATTACAGCGCTGGCGCCGTACCCGCGCCAAGCGCCGTTGGTACAAACGCAGTTTTCGCCTGCAAGTCATGATGCTGGTGGGGCTGCTGCTGGCGGGTATGTTGCTGGCCCAGGGCACCTATTTGAACCACCGCAAAGCCGAGATCATCACCCACCAAATGGGCGAGCGGGCACTGGCTGTGGCCAAAACCGTGGCCGGGATGCCGCAGATTGTAAACGCTTTTTCCTCTCCTGACCCCTCCGCCATTATTCAGCCCCTTGCCGAACGAGTGCGTCAGGAGACCGGCGCGCGCTACGTGGTGGTGGGTAATGCCCAATCGATCCGCTACTCCCACCCTGTGCCCGAGCGTATCGGCCAGCCCATGGTGGGCGGCGATAACGACCAGGCGCTTATCTATGGCCAGTCGTATGTTTCCGAAGCCACCGGCACGCTGGGTACGGCCATGCGCGGCAAAACGCCGGTGTGGGATGAGGAGGGCAATATCATCGGGGTGGTCTCGGTGGGCTTTATGCTCGATCGCGTCGATATGGATGTGGCCCGCTACACCAGCCTCGGCTGGGCGCTGGTGGCGCTGATGATTATGCTGGGGTTCGCCGGTGCTTACTGGCTGTCGCAGCACTTGAAAAAGATCATTTTAGGGCTGGAGCCTTACGAAATCGCCCGCTTGGCGATGGAGAAAGAGGCCATCCTGCAATCGATTCACGAAGGCATTCTCGCGGTGAACCGGGATGGCCATATCACCTTGGTGAACCAGCAGGCGCGGCGCTTTTTAGAGCTGCCCGACGAGCATGTGCTGCTCGGCCAGCCGATCCGCGAGGTGGTGCCCAACTCGCGGCTGCTGGAAGTCTTGAAGCATGGCGAGCAGGAGTTTGACCAGGAGATGTGGCTGGGGGATCACCCGGTGGTGGTCAACCGCGTGCCGATTCTGCATGAAGGGGAAATAGAAGGGGCTGTGGCCACTTTTCGTAGCCGCCGAGAAATTATCGACCTCTCCCAAGCACTCACCCAAGCCAGTCGCGATGTGGATATGCTGCGCGCCCAGGCCCACGAGTTCTCCAACAAGCTCTACACCATCTCCGGCCTGTTGCAGTTGCAGCGTATCGACGAAGCGCTGGCGCTGATTCATCAGGAAACCGAGCGCGCCCAGGCGCAAATGAGCTTTTTAATGCGCCACGTGGCGGATGCGGTATTGAGCGGCACGCTGCTGGGCAAACTCACCCGCGCCCGCGAGCTGGGCGTTACGTTAGAAATCGACGAGCAGAGCTCGCTCTCCTGCCCGCTAACGCCCACCGGCCAAGAGGTCATGATGAGCGTGGTGGGTAACTTACTGGATAACGCCTGCCACGCCGCGCTCAACGGCCCTCACGGCGACCAGCCCACTGTGCGGCTGTTTTTCACCGACCTGGGCGAGCAGCTACTTATTGAAGTGGAAGATAACGGTGCCGGGGTGCCCGCCGAGCATGCGGAGTCGATTTTTGCCGAAGGATTTTCCACCAAAACCGGCAAGCATCGGGGCATAGGGCTGGCCCTGGTGGCGCGGCTGTGCCGCCAGCACGGGGGCGCAGTGACGCTGGAAGAGAGCGAACTGGGCGGCGCGTGCTTTATTGCCGTGCTGGACCGCTCGCTATGCGCCGAGGCCGCCACCGAGCCTGCGCCCTCATAACGACACGAATAATGACGACGCTAATAAATAAGAGGAAACACCATGTCTGCGACGCAATACGGCATTTTGGTCGTCGAAGACGATTTTCGCATCGCCGATATCCACCGCGCCTTTATTGAGCAGAGCGAGGGCTTTTATGTGGTCGGCATGGCGCGCAACGGCAGTGAAGCCAAGGCGCTGATGGCCCTGCACGCCGCCGAAATTCAACTGATTTTGCTGGATGCCTACCTGCCGGATGTTGAAGGGCTGGAGCTACTCTGGTCCATCCGCCGGGACTATGTGCATGTGGATATTGTGATGGTGACCGCCGCCAAGGAGGTGGAGACCATTAGCGAGGCGCTGCGCGGCGGCGTATTCGATTATCTGATCAAACCCATTGAAGCGGCCCGCATGAACCAGATGTTGACTCGCTTCCGCCGCGAGCGTGAAGTGCTGGCGAACCGTGCCGAGATGAGCCAGGACGAGTTGGATCACGTGTTGGCCCGGGTTACCCCGAGCGAACCCACACGCTCCGACAGCCGAGCGCTACCCAAGGGCATCGACCGCTTAACGCTGCGCCGGGTGGTGGATGCGCTGGCTGCCGCGCCCGACTCGCTCACCGCGATGCAGGTAGCACGCACTATGGGCGCCAGCCGCTCAACCGCGCGGCGCTATTTGGAGTTTTTAGTCGCTGAACAGGCGGTGAGCGCCGAGCTAGGGTATGGCGATGTTGGCCGCCCCGAACGGCGCTATCGGCTGCTAGGCGCCGCTAAGGGGTGGTTGGACAGTCTCTAAGTGCCTCGGCGTGAACAAAATGAACAAAACGCACAAAAAGAACAGTTTGTCGTTTATGGTCATAAGCTTGTCGTCGGGGGTAGCACTCTTCTAACGTTCACGGCGTAACCACACAAAGCTAATCATCGAGTGCTAAGCGCTGCTGGTTAGCCGTGCTTTTGGTTTGTTCGGCGCACACAACAAACCGCGCCCACCAAAACACCGTTTGAACAATAACGCCTGAACAAAAACGTGGAGAACGCCAATGACTACGCTTTCCTTGAAGCGCATCGCCGTGCTGGCCCTGCCGATGGCGGCCCTGGCCATGACGACATCTGCCCAAGCGCAGGAGTGGACGCCGAGCAAGTCCATCGAATTCATCGCCCCCGCCAACCCCGGCGGCGGTTGGGATACGCTGGTACGCACCATGTCCCGCGTGATTCAGCAGGAGTCTCTGGCAGACGAAAGCTTCGCGGCCATCAACGTACCTGGCGGCGGCGGTGCCGTGGCGTGGGCCCAGGTCGCCCGCGATAGCGGCAACCCCCACAAACTGTTTGCCACCAGCCCGCCGATGATTCTGGTGCCGCTGGCAGGCGCTTCCCGCTACGACCACACTGACTTCACGCCGATTGCGCGTATCAACACCGACTACTCGATTATTCTGGTCGCGGCGGATTCCGAATACCAAACCCTGGAAGACCTGTTCGAAGCGCTCAAAGCCAATCCCGGCCTGAGTGTGGGCGGCGGCAGTGCGCCAGGCTCCATGGATCACATTTCAATAGCGGGCTTGGCCTCGGCAGCGGGAATGGAAGCGTCTGCAGTGAACTACATTCCGTTCTCCGGCGGTGGCGATGCCATGACCAACCTGATGGGCGGCCACATTGAAGCGGTGATCGGTGGTGCTGGTGAAGCCGTGGGCCAGCTTGGCGAAGGTAGCCAGCTGCGCGCGCTGGGCGTCTCTTCTGAAGAGCGTCTGGGCGGCGGTTTGGCCGAAGTGCCCACCTACCAAGAGCAGGGCTACGACTACACCTTCGATATCTGGCGTGGCGTGATGGGCGCGCCGGAAATGCCGGAAGAAGCGGTGGAGTACTACGAAACGCTATTCGCTGAAATGCTCGAAACCGACGCATGGCGCGAAGCCAGCGACCAGCTGGGCTGGATCGATGCCTACCAGGATAGCGAAACGTTTGGTGCCTTCCTGGATGAGCAGCAAGCGCAGTTCAGCAGCGTGCTGACCGATCTGGGCCTGCTGCGCCAGTAAGCGCCAGCGCCCGTTAGAGATTCCCCGGTGGCGCCACGCCGCTGGGATCTTCTGTCTGTTACCGCGAGGGCCAGCGCATCCGCGTTGGCTCCTTCGGAGAAATCCCAATGACCCGATTGAATACTAACCAGTGGCTAGCGCTTGTACTGGCGCTGGTGGCGGCTGCTTATTTAGCCATGGCTTGGCAAATCCCGACGTTCCCCTTACCGCGTCCGGTGGATTCCGACCTGTTCCCCAAAGTATTGGGCGTGTCTCTGCTGCTGCTGGCGGCGCTGCTGTTTTTTGAAAAGCCGAGCGCTATTGCCGGGGCCGATGAGATCGACCATGAGGCCACCAACGGCCCGCTGCTGTTCACCCCCTGGGCGCGTGTCATTGTGACCTCGTTAGCCATCGCCGCCTATGCGTTTTTGCTGGTGCCGCTGGGCTTTGTCTTGGCTTCCACGCTCTTAAGCGTTGGTTTAACCGCCTACTACGGCTATCGCCGCCACGGCGTCAACCTGGCGGCATCGCTGGGTGTGGTGCTGGCCCTTTACCTGACCATGACACGGGTAATGGATGTTTACCTACCCACCGGCGTACTGCCGTTCTAAGCAGGGCGTGCTGACGCACGCTTAGCGGGTTTTAACGCGAGACACTCCCATGGATGCCTTAAACAATCTGATGTATGGCTTTGGCATCGCGCTTGAGCCAATCAATATCGCTTACGTTTTCGCCGGTGTGTTTGCCGGTACCATTATCGGTATGCTGCCAGGCCTGGGGCCGATCAGCGCGCTGGCGCTGATGATTCCGATTACCTTTGCCATGGAGCCCTCCTCCGGTTTGATTCTGATGGCAGGGGTCTATTACGGCGCTATTTTCGGCGGCTCGACCTCATCCATTCTGCTCAACGCCCCCGGCGTGGCGGGCACGGTGGCAACCTCCTTTGACGGCTACCCGATGGCCAAGCAGGGCATGGCGGGTAAGGCACTGGCCATTGCGGCGTATGCCTCCTTTATCGGCGGTACGGTATCGGTGATCTTTTTGATGCTGGTGGCACCGCTGCTCTCCAAAGTGGCGGTGAGCTTTGGCCCTGCTGAGTACTTTGCACTGATGGTGCTGGGCTTAACGGCGGTGGTGTCACTGTCGGATAAATCCTTGGTAAAAGGCCTGATTGCGGCGGTAGTGGGTGTGATGATCTCGATTGTGGGGATCGACACGCAAACCGGTACCGAGCGCTTTACCTTCAACTCGATTCAACTGCTCGACGGTATCGACTTTCTGGTAGTGGCGCTGGGTATCTTCGCCCTGGCGGAAGTGTTCTACATGCTGCTGCGTGGGGGCGGTGGCAAGGAAGCTCCGCGCAATGCCATCGGCTCGCTCAAGCTGAGCGGTAGTGAAGTGAAGAAAATTGCTGGCCCCATCAGCCGCAGCTCCGTACTGGGCTTCTTTACCGGCGTATTGCCGGGGGCGGGCGCCACCATTGGCTCTTTCCTGGGCTATAGCATGGAGAAGCGCCTGGCGAAAGATGGCGACACCTTTGGCCAGGGCAACATTAAGGGCGTGGCCGCTCCGGAAGCGGCGAACAACGCCGCCTGTACCGGCTCTTTCGTGCCGCTGTTAACCCTGGGTGTACCGGGTTCCGGCACTACGGCGGTACTGCTGGGCGCGCTGCTGGTAATGGGCGTCACCCCTGGCCCGATGATGCTGGAGCAACGTCCGGATGTGTTCTGGGGCGTGATTGCCAGTATGTACATCGGCAACATCTTCCTGCTGGTACTGAACCTGCCGCTGATCCCGCTGATCGCTAAAATCCTCGACCTGCCGCGCCCGCTGCTGCTGTCGATGATTCTGATCTTCTGCATGATCGGCGTTTACGGCATGAGCTTTAGCGTCTTCGACCTGCTGCTGCTGTTGGGCTTTGGCCTGTTGGGCTTGGGCATGCGCCTGTTTGGCTTCCCCACTGCGCCGCTGATCCTTGCGCTGATCCTGGGTAACATTATGGAAGAGTCCATGCGCCGGGCGCTGCAGATCTCTGGTGGCGACTGGACCACCTTTATCGATAAGCCGATCTCGCTGGCGCTACTGGTCATCGCGGTGCTCTCCCTGGGCCTGCCGCTGCTGAAAAAGCGGCGTAGCAAGGCGGCTGCGGCGGCTAAGTAAACGCCAACGCTTTACTCCTTGGCGCTCTAGGTCTCCTAGGGCGCTTTTTTATTGGCGGTGACAATACCCTCTTGTGGTGCAAGGCATCCTATTGGTGCATAACAAGCGTGCATGACGGCTTACTAATTGCGTCATATTTGTGCACGCGGCATAAAACAGTGTTTTTTGAAAACTGCTAAGTATTTGATTCTATTTTTATTAATAGTCTTTGCTTTAATCTGGCGCACCCCTTGCAGAATGAATAGCGACGTGTGAATAACGAGCCATGGCTCGCGACCCACGAGTGGACGCACCAAGTGCCCCGTCGCCTCAATAACGACAACGCTTGGTCGCGGTACCCCAAACACGAGCCCTAACCATAAGGGGCGCAAGGAGGTTCAAGTGACCACACTGCAGCGCAAGACACACCCACGTACCCTTAGCCGTTTCGCCACTGCCCTGGTCACCGCCGCTGTGATGGGCGCCAGCGTGCAAGCGGTTGCCCAAGACGACGACCCCATCAAAGTCGGTATTCTGCACTCGCTCTCCGGCACCATGGCCATCAGTGAATCGACCCTGAAAGACACCGTGGAAATGCTCATCGAGCAGCAGAACGAAGCCGGTGGCCTGCTTGGCCGTCAGCTAGAAGCCGTGGTGGTTGACCCCGCGTCTAACTGGCCGCTGTTTGCCGAGCGCGCCCGCGAGCTGCTGGCCCAGGAAGAAGTGGATGTGATCTTCGGCAACTGGACCTCCGTCTCCCGTAAAGCGGTGCTGCCGGTGGTGGAAGAGCTGAATGGCCTGCTTTTCTACCCGGTGCAGTACGAAGGCGAAGAGTCGTCTGAAAACGTCTTCTACACCGGTGCCGCCCCCAACCAGCAGGCCATTCCTGCCGTTGAGTATTTGATCAACGAAGTCGGTATCGAACGCTTCGCGCTGATCGGCACCGACTACGTCTACCCGCGCACCACCAACCGCATCTTGGAAGCGTTCCTGAAAGATGAGCACGGTGTGGCCGAAGAAGACATCATGGTCAACTACACGCCGTTTGGTCACTCGGACTGGCAGAACATCGTCTCCGAAATCCGCCGCTTTGGCGAAGAGGGCAAGCCCACGGCGGTGGTCTCCACCATTAACGGCGATGCCAACGTGCCGTTCTACCGCGAGCTGGCTAACCAAGGCATCGATGCCGCCGACATTCCGGTGATTGCCTTCTCGGTGGGTGAGCAGGAGCTTTCCGGTATCGACACCGCGCCGCTAGTGGGCCACCTGGCCGCCTGGAACTACTTCATGAGCGTGGACACCGACGCCAACTACGACTTCATCGACGCTTGGATCGAGCACACCGGTGACGAGATGGCGGTGACCAACGACCCCATGGAAGCGCACTACATCGGCTTCAACATGTGGGCCGAAGCGGTGCGTAAAGCGGGTACCATCGACGTGGATACGGTGAAAGACGCGATTATCGGCGTGACCGTGCCTAACCTTTCCGGTGGCTATGCCGCCATGATGCCCAACCACCACATCACCAAGCCGGTGTTGATCGGTGAAGTTCAGGATAATGGTCAGTTCGATATCGTCTGGCAAACGCCCTCTACCGTGGCCGGTGATGCGTGGTCGGATTACCTGCCGGGCTCCCGTGACCTGATCTCTGATTGGCGCAAGCCCATGGAGTGCGGCAACTTTAACGTTGTGAACGGTTCCTGTGGTGGCAGCACCGCAGCAGAAGAAGCCGAAGCGGCACTCGCCGAGTAACTTTCGTCCCCTACTGCGCCAGCGCAATGGCGCAGTAGGGGAGCACGCTACCTCTCCCATTTGATCACCAAAGGAAGAACCCCATGAGGCGTTTCCTTTCCTTGGGGCTACTGTGCCTGATGCTGCTCGGCACCGCCGTGTCGGCGCAGGCACAAAGCAGCTCCTCGACTCCCGATGACCAAGCCGCACTCGCGCTGTTGACCGCGCTGGATGTGGACTCCTACCGCGATAAAGGCGAAGCCATTACCGCTATTCTACAAAGCGACGATGAGCGCGCCCGCGACTGGCTGCAGGCACTGCTGGATGGCCGCCTGCAGCGCACTGACGATGGCCGCTTCGTGCTGGTGCTGGATAATCGCGGCCGTGACTGGTCGGTGGCCGATGCGCTGACTAACGAGCCGCTGGGAGAGATGTCCCGCCGCGACCTGGACCGTATCGGCATCAACAATGCGCTGCGCAACCAACTGCGCAGCGCCATCGCCGTGGTCGACCTCTACTCCCCCAACGTGGAACGCCGCCGTACCTCCGCCGAGCGCCTGTTGGGTGAAGTGGACGGCGAGCTGGCCGAGACGCTGGAACCGGTGATTGCTGACGCGGAAGATGAGTACGTTCGCACGCGCTTAGCTCAGGCGGTGGCGATTTACCGCGCCGAGCAGGGCGAGATGGCGGGTGTCGAGGCGCTCACCGGCAGCCTTCACCCGCGTGCTCGCGTGGCGTTAGGCCGTGCGGCTAATAGCGACGACCCTGTTGTTGCCGAGGCAGCAGCCACGGCGCTGGCCGGTATTGAACAGCAGCTCAAGATTAACCGGGGCCTGGAAACGCTCTACTTCGGCTTGAGCTTGGGCTCGGTGCTGGTGCTGGCAGCGATTGGCCTGGCGATTACCTTTGGCGTGATGGGCGTGATCAACATGGCCCATGGCGAGCTGATGATGCTGGGCGCCTACACCACCTGGATGATGCAGCAGCTGCTGCCGGGCCAGCCCGGGCTGGCGCTGATTCTGTCTATCCCCGCAGGCTTTATGGTGGCCGCCCTGGTGGGCATTGCCATTGAGCGGGGTGTGATCCAGTTCCTCAAAGGCCGCCCGCTGGAAACCCTGCTGGCAACCTTCGGTATCAGCCTGATTCTGCAGCAGCTGGTGCGCACGGTGATTTCACCGCTCAACCGCACCGTGGTGACGCCAGAGTGGATGAGCGGCTCGCTGGTGATCAACGACGCGCTCTCGCTGACCCTCAACCGTATGTACGTGCTTGGCTTTGCGCTGGTGGTGTTTGCCGCGCTGATGCTGATTATGCGCCGCACCCGCTTAGGGCTAGAAGTGCGTGCCGTGACCCAAAACCGCGCCATGGCGCGCTCCATGGGCATCCGCGCCACCCGCGTGGATATCATGACGTTTGCGCTGGGCTCCGGCGTGGCGGGCTTGGCGGGCGTGGCGCTCTCCCAGCTCACCAACGTCGGCCCCAACCTGGGCCAGAACTACATCATCGACTCGTTCATGGTGGTGGTGTTCGGCGGCGTGGGTAACCTGTGGGGCACGCTAGTGGCGGGGCTCTCGCTGGGGGTGATCAACCAGGTACTGGAGCCCTGGGCGGGCGCGGTGCTGGCCAAGATTATCGTGCTGGTCTTCATTATTCTGTTTATTCAAAAACGCCCGCGTGGACTCTTCCCGCAGAAGGGCCGGGCTGCGGAGGGCTAACCCATGATGACGCAAGCAACATCCAGCCAGTTTTGGCTCACCCGCCCGTTCGGTGAGCGGGCCACTCAGACCTTCCTCGGCGTGCTGTTTGCCGCGCTGCTGCTGGTCACCGTGCTGCATTTGGCGGTGCCCCAGGGGCATCCGCTGCATGTGAACGCTTACACCGTTAACCTGTTCGGCAAGTACCTAAGCTACGCGCTGCTCGCCGTTGCGGTCGATTTAGTATGGGGTTACCTGGGCATCTTGAGCCTGGGGCACGGAGCGTTTTTCGCCATTGGCGGCTACGCCATGGGCATGTACCTGATGCGCCAAATCGGTGACCGTGGCACCTACGGCCACCCGATACTGCCGGACTTTATGGTGTTCCTGAACTGGGACAGCCTGCCCTGGTACTGGCACGGTTTCGATATGGCCTGGTTCGCCTTTGCCATGGTGCTACTGGCACCGGGGATGCTAGCGCTGGTGTTCGGCTTTTTGGCCTTCCGCTCACGGGTAACGGGGGTGTATCTCTCGATCATTACCCAGGCGCTCACGTTTGCCCTGATGCTGGCCTTCTTCCGTAACGAGATGGGTTTTGGTGGCAATAACGGCCTGACCGACTTCCGCGAGCTGCTGGGCTTTAACCTGCGTAGCGATGCCACGCGCTTGGGGCTGTTTATCGCCACCGGCGTGGCGCTGGCGCTGGGCTATATCCTCTGCCGGGCAATCGTGACCAGCAAACTGGGCCGGGTATGTGTGGCCACGCGGGACGCCGAGGCGCGCACGCGCTTTATTGGCTACCGCGTCGAGCGCTTCCAGCTGTTTGTGTTTGTGGTCTCGGCCATGCTGGCGGGCCTGGCGGGGGCGCTTTATGTGCCGCAAGTGGGTATTATCAACCCCAGCGAATTCTCTCCGCTGCTCTCGATTGAAATCGTGCTTTGGGTGGCGCTGGGTGGCCGGGCCACGCTGTACGGTGCGGTAATTGGCGCGATTTTGGTCAACTACGCCAAAACCATCTTCACCGGCATTATGCCCGATGCTTGGTTGTTCGCTCTGGGTGCGCTGTTCGTACTGGTCACGGTGCTACTGCCTAAAGGCGTAGCGGGGCTGTTAGGCCACCTAAAGCGCCGTAAAGAGGATAGCCACCCATCCAAGGAGGCCGCTGCATGAGCCTATTACAATCGCTAAAAGCGCGGGATCGGGTGTTTGATTTTATGGCGCCAGAGGCCTCGCCGGTCGATGTTCGCCACGGCCCGATTCTGTATATGGAAGATGTCACCGTCAGCTTCGACGGTTTTAAAGCCATCAATAACCTGAACCTGACCATCGACGACGGCGAGCTGCGCTGCATTATCGGCCCTAACGGGGCCGGTAAAACCACCATGATGGATATCATCACCGGCAAAACCCGCCCCACCGAAGGCAGCGTGTGGTTCGGCAGCCGCCATAACCTGCTGCAGATGAACGAGCCGGAAATCGCCAGCCTCGGCATTGGCCGCAAGTTCCAGAAGCCCACGGTGTTCGAAGCGCTCAGCGTGTTCGACAACTTGGAGCTCGCCATGGCCGCCGACAAGCGCATCTTCCCCACGCTGACCGCCCGCATGACCAGCGAGATCAGCGACCGCATCGACGACGTGCTGGATACCATCGGCCTGACCGCGCTGCGCTTCCAGCCCGCCGGGGTTCTCTCCCACGGCCAGAAGCAGTGGCTGGAGATCGGCATGCTGCTGATGCAGCGCCCGCGCCTGCTGCTGGTGGATGAGCCGGTGGCCGGGATGACCGAGCAGGAGATGGAGCGCACCGCCGAGCTGCTCACCGGTTTGGCGGGCAAGCAGTCGGTGGTGGTGGTGGAGCACGACATGGGCTTTGTGCGCTCGATTGCGCGCAAAGTAACCGTGCTGCACCAGGGCAGCGTGCTGGCCGAAGGCAGCATGGATCAGGTCTCCAACGACCCCAAAGTGGTCGAGGTGTATCTAGGGTCGGATGAAGAGGAGAGCGCCTGATGCTGGCGATTGAAAAGCTCAACCAGTTCTACGGCGAGAGCCATACGCTGTGGGACTTAGACCTAGACGTGCCCGCCGGGCAGTGCACCTGCGTGATGGGCCGCAACGGGGTGGGTAAAACCACCCTGATGAAAGCCATCATGGGCGAAGTCGCAGTGAAAAGCGGTCAGTTGCGCTACCAGGGCGATGGCAGTGAGGTCGAGCTCACCAAAAAAGCCGTGGAAGCGCGTTCGCGACTGGGCATCGGTTTTGTGCCCCAGGGGCGGCAGATCTTCCCGCTGCTGACGGTGGAGGAGAACCTGCGTACCGGGCTTGCTGCGCGAGGCGACGGGCTGAAAAAAATCCCCGAGCGTATCTACGAGCTGTTTCCGGTGCTCAAAGAGATGAAGCACCGCCGTGGCGGCGATTTATCCGGCGGGCAACAGCAGCAGCTCGCCATCGGCCGCGCGCTGGTGATCGAACCGAAACTGCTGATTCTCGATGAGCCAGGAGAGGGCATTCAGCCCAATATCGTCGCCCAAATCGGCCAGGTGATTCGCCAACTGATCAAAGAGGATGGTTTAACGGTGCTGCTGGTCGAGCAAAAGCTGCCCTTCGCCCGCAAATACGCCGACCGCTTCGTGATCATGGACCGCGGCCGCCCAGTGGCCAAAGGCGATATCAGCGAACTCTCCAACGAGCTGATTAAGCAGCATTTGACGGTTTGAGTTATCCACAACCACTTTAACCTTTCTTTTTACAGAGCACACTCTAATAGCCCTCTCGTTTCATGTAGAAAAGAGGGGGCTTTTTGCTTAAAACCCGCGCTGAGTAGGTTTTGGCGCTGCGTTTTATGTGTAATATGGCGGGTTTCAACAATAACCATCGGGTGGGATATGCGTTATAAAGACAAACATCAGCTCGCTGCCGAGTGGCAGTCACTCCTGGAGCGCACGCCTTTGGCGCTACGCCAAGCGGTGGAGACACTGGTGGAATCCCGCCGCGATATCTTTGCCGATCATTTCTATCAAGTGATGCTGGAAGACCTCCACGCGTCGCTGTTTCTCTCCAATGAGCAGGTGAAAAACCGGCTTCACCCCTCCATGCAGCGCTGGCTCAGCGCTATGTTTGCCGTCGAGCACGCCGATTTCGAATCCCTGGTCGAGCAGCAGGAAAAAGTCGGCCAGGTGCATGCGCGTATCGATATCCCGGTGAACTTGGTACTTAATGGCGCACGGCAGCTAAAGCAGGCGCTTTATGAGCACATTAACAGCACCTTTAGCGCTGAACTCTCTTCCGGTGATGCAGCGGTTTACGTGTCTGATCATATTGATATGGCCATGGAAATAATGAGCCATGCCTATTCAGTGGCGAATAATCGTAATACCCGTATGGAAGAAGCCTATAAGCTGTTCTCTTTAACCCAGAGCATCGGCGATGAGCGCGAGCGACAGCGCTCCGCACTGCTCGATTGGGAGAACGCACTGATGTTTGCCGTGGCTGCGCAGCAGGCAACGACGGCTTTACCCCGATTAGCCAGCTCCGAGTTTGGGCTTTGGTATCACCATAAAGCGTGCCACGCCTTTGAGGGCGCGCCGGAAATTACCACCATTTCACAGCATGTTCGTCGCGTGGACGAGGAGTGGCTCGCCCAGCTAGGCGACTCAGACAGCCAGCGTCGCCTGACTGCGTTGAGCAGCATTCGCGATGCGGCTCGCACGATCTTGATGCTGTTGGATGACGTTCTGGATCGCGCCTCGGGGCTCGAAGCAGGCCGCGATAGCCTGACGCGTCTGCTCAATCGCAAGTTCCTCTCGGTGGTGCTGAGCCGTGAAATAGAGATCGCCCGGCATTCGGAAAAGTGTTTTGCGCTGCTCATGGTGGATATTGATCACTTCAAATCAATTAATGACACCCATGGCCATGATGCTGGCGATAACGTACTGCAGCAGGTGGCCAGAATTCTTGACCGCTCGACCCGAGGTGGCGACTACGTGTTTCGTATGGGCGGTGAAGAGTTTCTGATTGTGCTGGTGGATACGGATCAAGACGGCAGCCGACTGTTTGCCGAACGGCTGCGCCACGCGGTGGCCAAAGAGCCGATGTTAGCCGCTGCCGATACGCTATTGAACGTCACGGTGAGCGTCGGGGTTACGCTTCATGATGGCCACCCAGACTACCAACGCTCGATGCAGCGCGCCGACCAAGCGCTGTACCAGGCGAAACGCAGTGGTCGCGACCGAGTGGTTGTCTGCTAGTAACGGATTGATTGGGGAGAGAATCATGTTTCCGCAGCGCATAATGCCGTCAAAGGTTGTGTGGCTACTAACGATGCTGTTAATAAGCGCACCGCTATCGGCCGCCCATCATGGTGGTGCCCGCCAGGAAGGTATGGCGGGCAGGCATCCTCTATTGAGGTTGCCCACCCCTGGGCACGCGCCACTCCGCCGGGGGCCGGAGCGGGCGGTGGCTTTGTTACTCTCACCAATCACGGCGATGGCGATGACATGCTGCTGGGGGCGACCAGCCCGATCACCGAGCGTGTCGAGATTCATATTATGGAGATGGACGGCGATGTGATGCGCATGGTACCCCTGCCCGGTGGCATCGAGCTACCGGCGGGCGAGAGCGTGACGCTAGCGCCGGGCGGTTTACACTTGATGTTGATGGAACTGGGCTCACCCATCGTGGAGGGTGCACCCGTCTCTGTGACGCTGGAGTTCCAGCACGCCGAGCCGATGGAGATCGAACTTCAGGTGCTGCCAGTGGGTGCCTCTCCGGAAGGGAGCCACCATGAAGGTGGTCACCCTAAAGGTGCCCATGATCATGGGCACGCGGCGCACTAAGTCGGCCTACCGTCCTGTTAGCCTTGGCGAGCGGGGCGACGCTTCCACCATATCACGCCTGCGGCCACGCACATCACGATGATGGCGATGCATACCGCCAGCAGGAAGAGCTGATTGGTAAGCCCAAACTCCTGCCCCAAGTGAACGTTAATCCCAAACTCCAGCCAGCGGCCTAGCGGGCCATAGTCGGCGTAGCTCATATCGAGCAGCGGCTCACCACGCCGCCCCTGCCGTTGCGCGGCCACCAGAGATAAATGCCGGTGGCGACTAACAAAATCGACCAGCCCGCGGCAATCTCAATCAGCTTGCGCGGGGTTTGCCCGAAGAACTTGAAGCTATGCAGGTAGCGAACGGTCCACATCACCGTTCCCCGGTCATCCAGCGAACCAAGCACCTCAGCCGTATAGGGATTGACGTACACGGCCAGCCGTTCGCCGGTTAGGTGCAATGTGATGGCTATATGCACATATTTGGTGCATTGGAGGGCTGGGCAAGAGGGTTGAGGCTCAAAAAAAGATCTTTATGACGGTAAAAAAGCGCCTTCACCATTTTGGCGCATTCTTTGCATTTATAAGGCAATGATGAATCCACAAGGAAGCGACAGCGCCCCATGATGTTGAGCGAACTTGCCCCACCCGCTGCTGGTTCCGGCCACCGCTTTGACGCCGAGCGCCGCTGGGCCGCCTCGCTGGCCTTGCGCTTTGCCAACCGCGACGACGTGACAAGGCTAATTCAGGCGCGCCACCAAGGGCCGTTACGGGTACAGCGCCCCTTCTACCCGGAAGGCAGCCAGGAAGCGTGCCACGTTTACGTATTGCACCCGCCCGGCGGCTCGTGAGCGGTGATGCGCTGACCATCCGCGCCCATATCGAGCGCGGTGCCCATGCGCTGCTCACTACGCCCGCTGCCAATAAGCTCTACAAAGCCGACAGCCAAGGCGTGGCCTGGACACAGCACACCGAGCTGACGGTAGAAGAGGGCGGCACCTTAGAGTGGCTACCCCAGGAAACCATCGCGTTTAACGGCTCAAAGGGTACTCAGGGCACCCATATTGCGCTGCAGGGTAATGCCCGCTGCCTAGGCTGGGAAGTGATGGCGCTCGGACGCCCGGCCAGCGATCTGCCCTATGTCACGGGGCGCATCGAACAGCACTTTCGCTTAACCCTGGATGGCAAGCCGCTGTGGCTTGAACGCCAGCCGCTGGACCCCGCACACCCACGCTTTGCGGGCCGCTGGGGGCAGGGCGGCGCCACGGTGCAGGCCACGCTCTGGGCGGTGGGTATTGACGATGCCGCTGTGGCTATTGAAGCACTGCGCGAAGCGCTGCCGGATAACCCCCGCTGGGCGGTAACCGTGCGCCACGGCGTACTGCTGATGCGCTATCTAGGCACATCCCGTAACGAAGCCTGGGCCCTGTGTGAACACGCCTGGCAGCTACTACGGCCGCGCTGGATCGGGCGCGAAGCGCATACGCCGCGCATTTGGCTAACTTAATTGGCAACACGCTGATAACGCTGGAGACACTCCATGGAACTGACCCCACGAGACAAAGACAAGCTGATGCTGTTTACCGCCGCCCAGCTTGCCGAGCGCCGCAAAGCGCGTGGTTTAAAACTGAACTACCCCGAAGCGGTAGCGCTGATCAGCTTTGAGATTATGGAAGGCGCGCGAGATGGCCGCAGCGTGGCGGATTTAATGAGCTACGGCCGCGAAATCCTCACCCGAGACGACGTGATGGAAGGCGTGGCGGAGATGGTCGATGAAGTACAGGTGGAAGCCACCTTCCCCGACGGCACCAAGCTGGTCACCGTTCACACGCCGATCAACTAATCATCCACCGTTAGGAGAGCGCCATGATTCCAGGACAGTATCAGTTACAAGAGGGTGATATCGAGCTGTGCGCGGGTCGCGAGCGTATCACCGTGGAGGTGGCCAACACCGGCGACCGGCCCATTCAGCTTGGCTCCCACTACCACTTTGCTGAAGCCAACCCCGCGCTGGTGTTTGACCGCGATAAAACCCGTGGCTACCGGCTGGACGTCGCCGCCGGCACCGCCATTCGCTTCGAACCCGGCCAAACCCGCGCGGTCACGCTGATTCCGTTCGTCGGCAAGCGGGAAATCTACGGCTTCCGTGGCGATGTGATGGGGCCGCTGGATCGTCCTCTAAAAAACTAATGGCGTAAGGCGACTAGGCTCCCCAGTGCCAAGCTTCATCTTTTAGGAGAGGCAATACATGAAACCGGTAAACAAGATCAGTCGGCGCGCCTACGCCGATATGTACGGCCCCACCGTAGGCGACCGCGTGCGCCTGGGCGACACCGAGCTGTGGATTCAAGTCGAAAAAGACGCCACCCACTACGGTGAAGAAGTGAAGTTCGGCGGCGGTAAAGTTATCCGCGATGGCATGGGCCAAAGCCAGCGCCAAGATGCCACGGTGATGGACACCGTGATCACCAATGCGCTGATTCTCGACTGGTGGGGCATCGTCAAAGCCGATGTAGGTCTGCAAAACGGCCGCATCGCCGCCATTGGTAAAGCAGGCAACCCCGATACCCAGCCGGATGTGGAGATCGTTATTGGCCCCGGCACCGAAGTGATTGCTGGCGAAGGCAAAATCCTCACCGCAGGCGGCATCGACGCCCACATCCACTTTATCTGCCCCCAGCAGGTGGAAGAAGCGCTGATGAGCGGTGTTACCACCATGCTGGGCGGCGGCACCGGCCCTGCTACCGGCTCCAACGCCACCACCTGCACCCCCGGCGAGTGGCACATTGGCAAGATGCTTCAAGCGGTGGACGACCTGCCCATGAACATCGGTCTGCTCGGCAAAGGCAACGCCAGCCTGCCAGAAGGGCTCGAAGCACAGCTGGAAGCGGGCGCGATGGGTCTCAAACTGCATGAGGACTGGGGCACCACCCCCGCCTCGATTGATACCTGCTTAAGCGTGGCGGAAAAGTACGATGTGCAGATCGCCATTCACACCGACACGCTCAACGAATCCGGCTTCGTGGAAGACACCCTGGCGGCGTTTAAAGAGCGCGGCATTCACACCTACCACACCGAAGGCGCAGGCGGCGGCCACGCCCCGGATATCCTCACCGCCTGCTCCAAAGAGTACGTGCTGCCGTCCTCCACCAACCCCACGCGGCCCTACACGGTGAACACCATCGACGAGCATCTCGACATGCTCATGGTCTGCCACCACCTGGATCCCAATATTCCCGAAGACGTGGCCTTTGCCGATTCGCGTATTCGTCGTGAAACCATCGCCGCCGAGGATATTTTGCACGACCTGGGCGTGATCTCGATGATCGCCTCTGACTCCCAGGCCATGGGCCGCGTGGGCGAAGTGGTCTGCCGCACTTGGCAAACCGCCCATAAGATGAAAGTGCAGCGCGGCCTGTTGCCGGAAGATGAAGCGCTGGGGGCCGATAACCTGCGTGCTAAACGCTATATCGCCAAGTACACCATCAACCCCGCCATTACCCACGGCATCGCCCATGAAGTAGGCTCCATTGAAGTGGGCAAACTGGCCGATTTGGTGCTGTGGAAGCCGGCCTTCTTCGGCGTCAAACCGGCGCTGGTTTTGAAAGGCGGCATGATTGCCGGTGCGCCCATGGGCGATCCCAACGCCTCCATCCCCACGCCGCAGCCGGTGCACTACCGCCCCATGTTCGGCACCTTTGGCCGCGCCGCCAGCCAGACACGGCTCAACTTTGTCAGCCAAGCGGCGATTGACGCGGGCATCAAAGAGCGCCTGGGACTACAAAGCACGCTTTCTGCCTGTAAAAACGTGCGCGGCGTGCGTAAAAAAGACATGAAGCTCAACGATGCCTGCCCAGAACTCACCGTCGACCCGCAAACCTACGAAGTACGCTGTGACGGCGAGCTGCTCACCTGCGAACCCGCGACCGAGCTACCGCTGGCGCAGCGGTATCACTTGTTTTGATTGGAATACACTGCCCATAGCGATAGACGCTAGGGAGCTTTTTCGAAAGTTCGTTCATCGATATGAACCCACTTCTGCCAGCCTGAGAGTGGCACAGTGGGAGGTAGCTTTAGCTCGCGACCATTCAGGCCTAACAAGCCGGCGTGCCTTCGGTACCCTTCGCCCGCTGAAGCGGCCTCCCACAGAGGTTGCTGGCTCCATGGCTTCAAGCTGGAGAGTGAGATATAGAATATGACGAACAACTCTTTCAACGGGACGGTAGTAATGTTGAAACTGATTGAACGCCTTGGCCCCATAGATGAGGGCACCGCCAGCGACACGCTGACACTGCCCTTTGAACTACGCATTCGCGGCCGCTTAAAAGCTGAGAGCGACAGCGGCCAGCCGCTGGGGCTGTTTCTGGATCGCGGCCCCGTGCTGCGCGATGGCGAAGGCCTGAAAGCCGAAAATGGCGAGATCGTGCGCATTTGCGCCGCCATTGAGCCCGTGGTGACCGCGCGAGTGAGTACTGGCTTACCCCTGGCACGGCTTGCTTACCACCTCGGCAACCGCCATGTGCAGCTCGCGCTGGGTGAAGATGCTAAAGGTGGCTGGGTACGCTTCCCGCCCGACCACGTTCTCGAGGAGCTGGCCGAGCTGCTGGGCGCGACGCTCGAGCACCACAACGCCACCTTCGACCCCGAACCGGGCGCTTACAACCAAGTGGGCGGTGGGCATTCGCACAGCCATTCGCATAGTCATTCCCATGACCACGATCACGACCACGCGCATGAGCACCACCATGCCCACTGAGCAGCCCTCAGACCTCGCCCTGCTAGGGCTGATGCAGCTCGTCAGCCCCGCACTGCCCATTGGGGCCTTCGCCTTTTCCCAAGGGCTAGAGAGCGCTTTTGAACTAGGCTGGGTGAGTGATGAGCCAAGCCTGTCTCAGTGGCTCTCCGGCGTGCTGGAAGATGGCATAAGCTGCTGTGAGCTGCCGCTGATCGAGCGGCTATATCGCGCTTTCGAGCAGCAGGATGGCACTGCGGTGTCAAAGTGGGACGACTGGCTGGCTGCCACCCGTGAAACCGCTGAACTGGCTGCTGAAGACAGCCGCCTGGGCGCCTCGCTGAAGCGGCTGCTGGGCAGCCTCGACCTATTACCCAAAAATGAAGGGCTGCCTAGTGAAGACTCACTTACGCCCTTGCTACCGGTCCAGGCAGGCTATGTGACCCTATTTGCCTGGGCGGCCTACCAGCGCGGCATCCCTGTGCGTCAAGCGCAGCTCGGCTTTGGCTGGGCGTGGCTGGAAAATCAACTCGCGGTGGCCTGTAAAGCGCTGCCGCTGGGGCACACCGCTGCTCAGCGCATTATCGAGCAGTTACGTGGCGAACTGGTGAATGCCGTCGAGAAGGCCCAGCGGCTAGACGATGACGAGCTTGGCCCTGCGCTGCCCGGCTTGGCGCTGGCCAGCGCCCTACACGAAACCCAATATTCCCGTTTGTTTAGAAGCTAACGAGCGTTGTTATTTAGGAGAAAACCATGACTCACTGTTTACGCGTTGGCGTGGGTGGCCCGGTCGGTTCAGGTAAAACCGCCCTGCTCAAGCAGCTCTGCACCGCGCTGCGAGACCACTATGACATTGCCGTTGTCACCAACGATATCTATACCCGCGAAGACGCCGATTTCCTGCTCAAGCACGATGCGCTGCCCGCCGACCGTATTCTCGGCGTAGAAACCGGCGGCTGCCCGCACACGGCGATTCGGGAAGATGCTTCCATGAACTTGGCGGCCATCGATGAGTTACACGCCCGTCATCCAAAGCTAGAGCTGGTGCTGGTGGAATCCGGCGGCGATAACCTCTCCGCCACCTTCAGCCCCGAGCTTTCTGATCTGACGCTCTACGTGATCGACGTGTCGGCAGGCGACAAAATTCCCCGTAAAGGCGGTCCCGGCATCACCAAATCCGACCTGCTGATTATCAACAAAATCGATATTGCCGAGCAGGTCCACGCCTCACTGGAAGTGATGGAGCGCGACTCGAAAAAAATGCGCGGCGAGCGCCCGTTCGTGTTCACCAACCTCTACGATGGCGTGGGGCTTGAAGAGATCATCCGCTTCATTCTCGATAAAGGCATGCTGGACGAGCGTCGCCCAAGGGCCGCTGTAACACATTAAACGGAAGTGGGTATAGGTATAATTAGCAGATATAAAAAAACTGCCCAGCTTTGATGGTATGAAAGGCTGGGCAGTTGCAGTTGTTTAGGTGAGATCCTGCCAAAACGGGCCATCCCTGGCCACCACATTTCTACAATGAACTGATAGGCTGTTGATATCCTTAACTCATGTTATGTAAAGGTGTTTTGTAGCTTGAATTTATTGTTCATAAAGCAAAAAATCATGAGAAGTGACTAAAGCTGACACACTTTTTGCCGATAACAAAGCACCGATTACAACGCATATCCCCCACTTGATGAGGATAGAACTCGAACATGATGGCTACTTCTGAGAAGAGAAGTCGTTGGGCCTTGGGTTTGCAGACCAAGGTGCTGATGCTGGTATTACTCCCCTTACTGTTGGTCACCGTTGTCTTGGTCTGCTTTGAAGCCTATAGCAACGCCAAGGACACCCGCGAAGCATTAGCGGAACAGCGTGAGTTGTTGATTGAAGGGCGTCGTGCCGCAGTGCGCGATATCGTGCAGATGGCAACAACGGCTATCGCCCCGATTTATGAAAACGCCGGTGCCAATGACCGTGAAGCTAAGGAGCGCGCTGCTGAAATGCTGCGCTCCATGCGCTTTGAAGGCGAAAACTATATTTTCGTATATGAGTACGATGGTACTAACATCGTACTGCCTCACTCTCCGGAGCGTGAAGGTCAAAACCTGAGAGACCTGCAAGCACCTGATGGCACCTATATCGTGCGGGATTTCATTCGAGTTGGCCAAGATGGCGGTGGTTTTTACGAATACCCGTGGGAATACCCCGGCACCAATGAGTCTAAGCCCAAGCACTCCTACATTGATCGTTTAGAAAAATGGGGCTGGATTGTAGGCGCTGGTGTGTATGTAACAGATGTTGATGAAGCAATGGCCGAGTTAGAGGCTGCTGCCGCTGCCGACCTACGAAATGCGATTATATCTGCGACGCTGCTAGGCGCTGCACTATTTGCAGCTATTGCTCTGCTGGCCTTTGGCTTTGTGCGTCGTATCGTCGGGCCGATAAAGCGCACCGCTGATGCGATGGGGGATATTGCGCAAGGTCGTGGTGACCTAACCCGTCGTCTTACCATAGAGAGCAACGATGAAGTGGGGAACCTCGCTGTCCAGTTCAACGCCTTTGCTGGCCGCATGCAGGATACCCTGCGCGACGTACGCCGCAGCACGGTCAGCGTTTATCACTCTGCTGGCGAAATCTCGCGTAGCTCCGAGGAGCTGTCTACTCGCACCGAGCAGGCGGCGGCCAATCTTCAAGAGACATCGGCCTCCATGGAGGAGATTACCTCCACCGTGAACCACAGTGCTGACAATGCCCAACAGGCCAACAAGCTGGTGCAGTCCACTGCGGAAGTGGCCCACCAGGGTGAAGAGGCCATGGGGCAGGTAGAAAACACGATGCGCGATATCAACGACTCGGCTACGCGCATCAGTGAAATCATCACCATGATTGATGCGATTGCCTTCCAGACCAACATTCTGGCGCTAAACGCCTCGGTGGAAGCTGCCCGTGCGGGTGAGCATGGCCGTGGCTTTGCGGTGGTTGCTCAAGAAGTACGCACCCTGGCCAGCCGCTCCAGTAATGCCTCTAAAGAGATCCGCGCGCTGATCGATACCTCCGTTCAGCACACCCACACTGGCGCCGAGCTGGTGCGTAATGCCGGTGCCACCATGCGCGAGATCGTTGAGAGCGTATCAAAAGTTACCGATGTGATCGGTGAAATCAGCGCCGGCGCCAAAGAGCAGAGCAGTGGTATTGGCCAGATCAACACCGCCGTAGCCGAAATGGATACCATGACCCAGCAGAACGCGGCCATGGTGCAAGAGTCCACCACGGCCGCTGCGGATATGCGCCGCCACGCTGAGCACCTTAATGAGCTAGTCAACTCCTTCGTATTAGGGGAAGACGACTCACAAAGCCAGACAACACCCCAGTTGAAAGGCCAGCCACGCCAAGCGCTGCCTGCCAGCCGGTCCGGGGCCAGCCAAGAGCTCAAACGCCCGGCACTCTCCTCTAAGCCTGCACCCACTAAAGCGGGTGGAGACGACTGGGAAGAGTTTTAAGCGTTACGTTTGCGAAGGTGGTTGATGACGCCCCCCTGGGTAATCAGTTCTCGCTGGCGGGGGCTGAGCCCATGATGCAGCGTCATCTCACCTTTACCGGGGATATGCGCCGTTAGCGTCGCTCCACTTTCCAACTGCGCGTAGAGATCCTCGATCACTAAGCGGTCACCTTGCGCTAGCTGGGCGACATCCTCCTCGCGGGTAAAGGTTAGCGGCAGCGCACCAAAGCAGATCAAATTTTGCCAGTGAATACGCGCAAAACTCTTCGCCACCACCACCTGTAGCCCTAAGTAACGCGGCACCAGCGCGGCATTTTCTCGGCTGGAGCCTTGCCCATAGTTGGCACCCCCAATAATCACGTGCCCGCCCTGAGTACGGGTGCTTTCTGCGCGCTCGGCATAATCTGGGTCGACCGCTTCAAACGTGAACGGTGCCGAAGCATACACGCTGCTCCAATACGGCAGCACCCGCTGCCCGGCAGGCATAATGTCATCGGTGGAGATGTTGTCGCCCGCCACCAGCAGCACGGGTACATCCAAACGATTAGGCAGAGGGCTAAGCTCTGGCAGGGCCGGGGTGTTCTCGGTTTTTTGCAGTGCTTTAAGCTTTGCCTCATGGGGTGGCAGCGGCGCATTAAACAGCGCGCGGTTTACTTCGATTTTGGTGGGCTCTTGGGGACGTGGGTAGGGCATATCGAGAGTGCGGGGGTCGGTAATCACCCCCGCCAGCGCTGAAGCTGCCGCGGTTTCTGGGCTGCACAAAAACACGCTGTCTTCCCGCGTGCCGGAGCGCCCTGGGAAATTACGCGGCACGGTGCGCAGGCTATTAAGCCCCACCGCCGGGGCCTGGCCCATACCAATACAGCCATTGCAGCCTGCCTGGTGCAGACGGGCGCCGCTGGCGACTAAGTCGGCTAAATAGCCCTGCTCAATCAGCGTGGTCAGTACCTGGCGGGAAGAGGGGTTGATGTCCAGTGAGACCCCATCGGCCACCTGCTTGCCCCGCACTATCTCGGCCACCACGGCAAAGTCACGAAAGCCTGGGTTGCCTGACGAGCCGATGTAAGCCTGATGCAGCGGTTTGCCCGCTGCTTCCCGCACGGTGACCACGTTATCGGGGCTGGAAGGTAGCGCAATCATGGGCTCCAGCTTGCTAAGGTCAAGCGTTTCGTTCAGGTCGTAGTGGCAGCCGGGTTCGGCGGCCAGCGCGACCCAATCGTTTTCTCGCCCTCGGGAGGCTAGAAAGCGCCGGGTCTCGTCATCACTGGGGAACACCGTGGCCGTTGCCCCCATTTCGGTGCCCATGTTGGCGAGCACATGGCGGTCCATGGCGGACAGGTGCTTTAGCCCCGGCCCGTAATACTCAATCATGGTGTTTTTGCCGCCTGCCACGCCGTGGCGGCGCAAAAGTTCCAGCACAATATCTTTCGCTGAGACCCAGTCAGGCAGTTGCCCTTCGAGCTTAATGCCCCAGATTTTCGGCATGGTGATATACAGCGGCTCGCCCGCCATCGCCATCGCCACTTCAATACCACCTGCGCCAATCGCCAGCATGCCGAGCGCGCCTGCTGCCGTGGTGTGGCTATCGCAACCCACAATGGATTCACCGGGCACGCCAAAATTTTCCATATGCACCGGGTGGCTAATGCCGTTGCCGGGGCCGGAGTACCACACCCCAAAGCGCTCGCAGGCGCTCTTTAAAAACAGGTAGGTTTCGGCATTTAGGTTATCGGCCTGCACCAGGCCGTGGTCGATGTACTGCACGCTGGGCTCAGTATGTACCCGGTCAAGCCCCATGGCTTCTAGCTCTAGCATCACGAGAGTGCCTAACACATCTTGCAGCAGGGCTTGGTTAATGTGCAGGGCGATTTCACTGCCGGGGGTTAGCTCACCGCTGATTAAATGGCGCTGAATCAACTGCTGGGCAAGGTTTAACGGCTGAACAGGGGAGGAGTCGGACATTGTTTTTCACCAAATTGTCGTTGTTATCAATTATGCAGGGATGCAAGGAAGAAACGCGGTCAGGGAATGGGGTAACAGCGATCAGCACTGCCCGCTTTCACCACTTGCCCCGGCGTCTCATGGCCGATCAGCTCGGGCAGAGTGGCGGAAATATCCAGTAGAGCGGGCAAGTTCACGCCGGTGGCAACGCCCATCTGCTCGAACATATGCACTAAGTCTTCGGTGCATACATTCCCCGTGGCACCGGGGGCAAACGGGCAGCCGCCTAAGCCACCTAGCGAAGCATCAAACCGAGTAATGCCCGCTTGCCAAGCCGCTAGGGCATTTGCCAAGCCCATGCCTCGGGTATTGTGGAAGTGAAGCGTAAACGGCACGCCGGGAAAGCGTTCCAGCACTTGGCGGCACAGTGCCGCTACCTGGGCGGGGTTCGCCACGCCGGTGGTATCGCACAGCGTGATGCCTTCCACCCCCAGCGCCAGTTGCTGCTCAATAAGAGTGAACACGCGCGCCTCCGGCACCTGCCCTTCAAACGGGCAGCCAAAGGCGGTGGAGAGTGAGGCATTGATGAAGACACCGCTACCGCGCACCGCCTGAATAATGGCGGCAAACTGTGTCAGCGACTCCTCCGGCGTCATGCGCAGGTTTGCGCGGCCGTGGGCGTTGCTGGCCGACATTACCAGATTGATCTCATCCACGCCGCAGGCCAGCGCCCGCTCGGCACCTTTTAGGTTGGGTACTAGCACCGTGACGTCCACACCTTCGCGGCGCTGAATAGCACTCACCACATCGGCGGCGTCGCGCAGGTTGGGAATGGCTTTGGGAGAGACAAACGAGGTCGCTTCGATACGGGCAATGCCAGTGGTCGTTAACGCATCAATCAGCGCGATTTTCTGCTCGGTGGGGATAAAGCGCTCCTCGCTCTGAAAGCCATCGCGTGGTGCTACTTCGTTAATTTGTAACGTCGTCATGGGGTTCTCCACTTAAATAATGCCTGCCTGTCGCAGCTTGTCCCGCGTGGCGGCATCAATGCCCAGCTCCTCGAGCACGTCATCGGTGTGCGCGCCCAGCTGTGGCCCGCCTTGCCCCAGCCTGCCGGGGGTGGCGCTCAGTTTGGGCAGCACGCCCGGCACCTTGAGCGGGCGACCATCGGCGCGGGTAACGGTTTGAATCATCTCGCGGGCGAGGTAGTGGGGGTCGTTGGCAATATCGGCGGCGGTGTAGGGGTAACCTGCCGGTACGCGGGCATCATCTAAAGCGTTAAGAATATCGTCCCGGTGGCGGGTTTGGGTCCAGGCCTCAATGGCAGCGTCGATCTCACTGGCGTGTTGGCTGCGGCCATCGTTGTGGGCCATGGCGGGGTGGTTGGCTAAATCCTCCCGGCCAATCACGCCCATTAAGCGCTTGAAGATGCTGTCGCCGTTACCGGCAATCAACACGTACTCGCCCTCTCGGGTGCGGTAAGCGTTAGAGGGCGTGATGCCCGGCAGGGCGCTGCCGCTGGGCTCGCGCACGTGGCCGGTAGCATCAAACTCCGGCAGCAGGCTCTCCATCATGGCGAACACGGATTCGTATAACGCGACATCAATCTCTTGCCCTAAGCCGCTGCGCTGGCGCTCTTGCAGGGCCAGCAGCGTGCCGATCACCGCGTAGAGTGCCGAGAGCGAATCGCCAATGCTGACCCCTACGCGTACGGAAGGCTCGCCCGCGTGGCCAGTTAAATAGCGCAGCCCACCCATGGCTTCACCAATCACCCCAAAGCCGGGTTTGTTGCGATAGGGGCCGGTTTGGCCAAAGCCTGAAACGTGCACCATGATCAGCTTGGGGTTAATCGCCGCCAGCGTCTCATAGCCCAGCCCCCAGTTTTCCAGCGTGCCAGGGCGGAAATTTTCGACCACCACATCGGCTTCGGCGGCCAAGCGGCGCACCACGTCTTGACCCTCTTGGCTGCGAAGATCAAGCGTCACCGAGCGTTTTGTGCGACTTTGTACATGCCACCAAAGCGAGGTGCCCTCTTCGAGAATACGCCATTTGCGAAGCGGGTCACCGGCTCCGGGTGGCTCCACCTTAATCACGTCGGCACCAAATTCACCCAGCAGTTTGGTGGCAAAGGGGCCGGCAATCAGTTGGCCAAGCTCTACGACTTTAAGTCCATCGAGGGGAAGCTGGCGGGTGGTCATAATAAAAGCTCCTGGTAACGCTTAGCAGCCAAGCGCGTGCTGAAGTAGCGAGTCTTGTTGTCGGTTAAGCATCTGTGAGCCTGCTGAGCATCACAATTAGGCAATCAGGAACCAGGCGTTCGCCAGCGACGAACCCTACAACCGGCGACCAATGCGGCCCATTTAATAACAACGTGGTAAACGTGATGCTGCGATTTGATTTTGTAACGCTGAAACTGTTTGTGGCGATTGCCGATGAAGGGCGTTTAACCGCGGCTGCCGAGCGTGAGCATTTAGCGCTAGCAGCGGTGAGCAAACGGGTGAGCGATTTAGAAACACTGGTGGGCACCGAGCTTTTGTATCGGCGGCCGCGCGGCGTAGAGCTAACCCCAGCGGGCCGCGCTTTTTTGCACCATGCCCGGCGCATTCTGGAAGATGTGGCGCGGCTACAGGCGGAACTCAGCGAGTATGGCGAAGGGGTTCGAGGGCATGTGCGAATTCACTCCAATACCTCGGCCATTATTGCGTTTTTGCCCCAGGATTTAAGCGCCTTTGCCGTCGAGTACCCGCAAATCAAAATTGATTTGCAGGAGCGCACCAGCAGCGAAGCGATCACCGCCGTGCGCGATGGCGTGGCAGATATCGGCATCTTTGCCAGCCACGTTGCCGCCGATGATTTAGAAGTACGCCCCTACCGGCGCGACCAGCTGGTGCTGGTGACTCCCCACGACCATCCGCTGGCGGTGCATGACAAACTCTATCTGCATCAGGCAGCCGAGTACGACTTTGTCGGTTTACAGCAGGATGCCTCGCTGCAATCCCTGCTTCACGAGCAGGCAAGCCAGGCGGGCCGAACCCTACGTATGCGCATTCAAGTGCGCAGCTTCGATGGCATTTGCCGCATGATTCATTGCGGTATGGGCATCGGGGTATTGCCGCAGCGCACGCTCTATCGCGACTTAAACGACCTCAAGCTGCGCATGATTCCGCTCGCTGACGAGTGGGCCACCCGCGAACTGGTGATTGGTATGCGCCACTACGCGGCCCTGCCCGTGGTGGCCCGTCACTTGGTCGACCACTTGCTAACCCTCACCGACTCCACAGGAGAGACTCCATGACAACAGGCATCGCCCACGAAATAAAAGCGCTCACCTTTGATGTGTTTGGCACGGTAGTAGACTGGCGCAGCAGCGTTATTCGCGAAGGCGAACAACTGAACCAGGCCAAAGGGCTGAACGTCGATTGGACAAGGTTTGCCGACGAGTGGCGGGCAGGCTATGCCCCTGCGATGAACCGTGTGCGCCGGGGGGAACTGCCCTGGACCAAGCTGGATGACCTGCACCGGATGACCCTCGACCGGCTACTGGTCGCCTTTGGCATTTCGGATCGGTTGGATGAAGCCGAAAAGATGCATCTTAACCGTGTGTGGCACCGCTTAACGCCCTGGTCAGACAGCGTGGAAGGCCTATTGCAGCTAAAAAAGCGCTTTATATTAGCAACACTCTCCAATGGCAACGTCTCGCTGCTGGTGAATATGGCGCGCCACGCCGGGCTGCCCTGGGACTGCGTGCTCTCCTCAGAGCTTGCCGGGCACTACAAGCGCGACCCGGAGGTGTACCACATGGCGGCCAATCTCCTGAGCCTGAAGCCGTCGCAAATCCTGATGGTGGCCGCTCATCAAGATGATTTACAGGCTGCCCACCGGGAAGGCATGCGCACCGCCTTTGTGAAGCGCCCGCTGGAGTTTGGGCCAGATGCCACGCCGGATTTAAGTATCGACCCCTGCTTTGATTTCGTTGCAGAAGACTTCCTCGACTTGGCGCGGCAGCTTTCTACCACGTGGATGATCTAGTGCTGGTGCTGCCCCGTGGGGCGATTCGTCAGTACGTGGATGGGCTCAATGTGAATGTGCTGTCGATACAAGACGACTGGGCGCGGCGCAAACTGAGTATTTATGTCAGAGATTTAGACCGGCTTTCTATGGCGGCAAGGGTGCTGGTGGAGCATTTTATTCAGGCCGCCAGCGGCGCTTCTTCAGCGCGATAGCCTGGGGTAAACGACGCTGCTTTCGCGATTGGAGAAGGCGGGTTCATCAATGACCAATATACAGCGCTATGGTTTGGCGTTATCACTTTAGACACCGTAAGCGACTCCCCTTGCTTACTCGGTTATCGGGAGAGGTGCAGTTAGGGCCTCCCACAGCACACAACATCACAACATGCTTCCCGACGCGTTGAGGAAAAACAATGACTAAATTAACACTACGCCACTTGCTTCCCGCTTCAATTCTAGCTGTAAGCGCTCTCACTGCCGCCACTGCACAGGCGCAAACCGCATTGAACATGGGCTCGGTGCCTACGGGTACGGGCTGGTTTTTCGGTATCTCTGAAGGCGCACGGGTGATCAGCGCCAACACGCCCTACGAAATTACCGTGCGGGAAACCGGCGGCACCCGCGAAAACGCCATTCGCCTCACCAACGGTGAACTGGATCTGGCCTTCACCGAGGCGTTAGTGGGCTACGAACAGTACAATGGCGAAGGTCGTTTTGCCGATATGCCCAACCCCGATGTGCGCTTGGTGTACTGGATTGCGCCTTCGACCATGCACTGGGCCGTTCGTCAGGACAGTGGCCTCGAGACCTTTGAAGACCTCAACGGTGAGCGCTTCAACCCCAGCAGCATCGGCGGGGGTGGCGAGTACATCACCGAGCAGGTGTTCGGCATCCTAGGCATCGAGCCCGATTTCCAGCGCATGCGCGTCAACGATGCGGCGGAAGGGGTCACCGATGGTCGTTTAGTGGGCTTTAGCTATAACGGCGTACCGCCCATTCCGCTGTTCACCGAAGTGCACTCCTCGCGGCCCCTACAGCTGCTGTCACTCACCGATGAGCAAGTATCGACGGTGACCACTGAGCTGCCCTTCCTGTCGCCCGCCATCGTGCCGGCCGACACCTACACCGGCATGAGTGAAGCGCAGTCGCTGGGCATTTACATGGGCATTGCGGCCACCACCGACCTCGATGCCGACACCGTGTATGAACTCACCAAAGCCTACTGGGAAAATCAAGACGAAGTGGCTGCTTCCTTCAAACCTGCGGGCAGCGTCGATCCTCAAACCGTGGTCGATACGGCCACCTTCCCGCTGCATGCTGGCGCGCTGCGCTACTACCAGGAATTAGGGCTGGAGATCCCCGCCGACATCATTCCACCTGAAGCGCAGTAACCCGCCCATGCACCCCGCTCCTCTACGGGCGGGGTGGTTTGCTACTAGCCTGACGCGCCGCCTAGCCTCCCCTTGATAGGCGGCGCGGGAGTTCCCCCATGGAAACCGCAAAAGAGTCAGTTGTTGAAAAATACCAGGAGGATGCAGGCAAGCGGCAGCTTACCGGCTTCTGGTTTATGGTGGCCCGCACGGCAGCGGTGGCAATGGCCATTTTCCACCTCTATACCGCCGTCACTGGGCCAGTGAATACCCAAAATGCGGTGCATCTGCTGTTTGCCCTGCCATTGATTTTCCTTGCTTACCATTGCCGAGTGCGGGATACCCAGCGCATTCCGTGGTTCGATGTCATCCCGATTCTATTAAGCGTGGTAATCAGCGCCTATTACGTTTATCACTTCGACCGCATCATTTATCAGTTGGGCTACTTAATGCCCACCACGCTAGACCTAGTGTTTGGCGTTAGCGCGGTTCTACTGCTGCTGGAAGCCTGCCGCCGAGCGATTGGCTTAGCGTTTCCTATTCTGGTGCTGATTGCCCTGGCGTATGCGGCCTTTGGGCAGCACCTGCCCGGCGTTTGGGGGCACGGCGGTTTCCGTTGGGATGATCTCGTCGCTACCTTCTATTTAGGGCCGACCGGTATTTTCGGCAGCCTAATGCGCACCTCATCCACCGTCATTGTCGTGTTCATCATGTTTGGCGCGCTTTTAGTCACCACTGGCGGTGGCGACACCTTTATGCGCCTCTCCAATGCCGCGACGGGCGGTATGGCGGGAGGCCCGGCCAAAGCGGCCACGCTGTGTAGCGCCATGTTTGGCAGCATTAGCGGCAGCACCGCCGCCAACGTTGCTACCACGGGCGTCTTTACCATTCCGTTGATGAAGAAAAACGGCTACAGCGCGCGCTTTGCTGCGGCCACCGAGGCCTCTGCCTCGACGGGTGGGCAAATCCTGCCGCCGATCATGGGCGCCGCGGCATTTGTCATGGCCGATGTTATCTCCACAAGTTACCTGGATATCATCAGCGCCGCGCTGATTCCTGCGCTGCTGTTCTACCTTGCCATTTGGATGAGCGTTCACTTTGAAGCCAAACGTCTGGGGTTAAACCCTATCCCGAAAGACCAGCGCCCGACGCTGCGCGAGGGGCTCTTCAATGTCGAAACCCTGCTGCTGCCGCTGGTGGTGCTGATTACCATGCTGGTTCTGCGTTACACGCCGACCACTGCGGCGGTGGCTGCGTACTTTACCGCGATGGTGCTGTACTTGGTGTCGCCGCGCAGTCAAGGCACGCTCTGGGAGCGGGTGAAATCGCTACCGGCAGCGCTTGAAGCAGGGGCAATGACCGCTGCGATGATTGCGGTGATTATCGGCAGCGTGGCGATTATCGCAGCGGTGATCAGCATCACCGGGCTGGGCCTAAAAGTATCCTCGCTGATTCTGATGGTGAGCGGTGGTGATGTAATGGTCACACTGCTGTTAGCGATGGTGGTGGCGATTATTCTGGGCATGGGCTTACCTACTGTAGCGGCGTACATGCTGGCGGCATCGGTGGTGGCAGCGGCGTTTGTTGAGGCAGGTTTGCCCAATCTTTCTGCCCACCTGTTTATTCTCTACTTTGCGATCCTTTCGGGAGTAACGCCTCCCGTGGCGCTGGCGGCCTATATTGGCGGCGCGATTGCGGGCTCCCACTGGTTCCGCACCGCACTGACGGCGACGAAAATTTCCTTGGGCGGCTTCCTGATTCCGTTTATGTTTGTCTATCATCCGCCGCTGCTTGGCAACGGCACGGCGCTGGAGATTGCCCTGGCGGTGGGCTCGGGCGTGCTGGGTATTATTGCCTTGGCAGCCTCTACGATAGGCTACTTTGCCCGCCCCTGTTCCTGGGTAGAGCGCGGCCTGCTGCTGTTTGCCGCGTTAATGCTGATTAACGGCCAAGCCATTACGGACGTGGTGGGCATTGCCGTGATCGTAGGGGTCTTCGCCTGGCAGCGGTTTTTCAGCCACGCTGCTAAAGGGGGCCGCCCTTTAGCGCGCTCACCGAGCAAGGAGCCGCTTTAATGCACATTGTCATCCCCGATGATTATCAGGATTGTGCTCGTGACTTAGACGCCTTCGCTAAACTGTCAGGCCATCGCGTCACGATCTATAACGACACCGTGAGCGATGAAGACGAGTTGGTTGAACGCTTCAAAGACGCCGATGCGCTGGTGTTGATTCGCGAGCGCACGCCGATCACCGAGTCCCTGCTGGCGCGGCTGCCCAAGCTTAAGCTGATCAGCCAAACCGGCGGCGGCGCGGCGCATGTGGATATGACGGCCTGCCGCGAGCACGGCGTGGTGGTACTGGCCGGTACCGGCTCGCCCTATGCGGCGGCCGAGCTGACCTGGGGGCTGGTGCTCTCTGCCATGCGGCGTATTCCTGAAGAGGTGGAAAACCTCAAGGCAGGCCGCTGGCAGCGCACCCTGGGCACCGGCCTGAAAGGGCGCACGCTGGGCGTATTTGGCTATGGAAAAATAGGCCAGTTAGTGGCCCGCTACGGCCAAGCGTTTGAAATGAACGTGCTGGTATGGGGACGTGAAGGCACTCGCCAGCGGGCCGCTGCGGCAGGGCTTGAGGTCGCGGCCTCGCAAGAGGATTTCTTCCAGCGTAGCGACGTGCTGAGCCTGCACCTGCGCTTGAACCCGGAAACTCGCGGCATCGTGACGGCCGCGAATTTGGCCAGCATGAAGCCCACGGCGCTGCTGGTGAATACCAGCCGCGCGCCGTTAGTGGAGGCGGGCGCTTTGGAAGCCGCGTTGAAAGCGGGCCGCCCCGGCACGGCCGCTGTGGACGTGTTTGATGAAGAACCAGTGGTAGAGCATACACTGCTGGCGCTGCCCAACTTCCTGGCCACGCCGCACCTGGGTTATGTGGAGAAAGACAGCTACGAGCTCTACTTTGGCGATGCGTTTGAGAACGTGCTGGCGTTCGAAGCAGGCACGCCAGGGCGTAATCTGGCAGAAGAGGGCTAAGCCTCTGCCGCACACTCCGCGAGCGGTGAAAGGTCACCGCCCGCGAGGTGATAGAGGCCGAGGTGTCGGTTCAGTGGCCCGACCAGCCCAGCAGTATGGGCACGTAAACCACCAGCAGCAGCACGCCAATCAGCCCTAGCAGGTAAGGGATAATAGCGCGGGTAATGCGCTCTAGCGGCAGTTGGGTGACGGACGACGCCACGTACAAGTTGATCGCCACGGGTGGGGTAATCATGCCAATCGATAGCCCCACTACGATGATCAGCCCGAAGTGGATCGGGTCGATGCCCAGCTGCAGCACCAGCGGCAGCAGCACCGGGGTCAGAATGATCAAAGCGCTGGCGGTTTCGATAAACACCCCGGTTAGCAGGATCACCGCCACCACCAGCAGCATAATCACGTAAGGGTTGGTGGAGAGCGACAGCACCGCCTGGGCAATCGCGCCGGGCACCTGCCAGCTTGAGAGCGTCCAGCTCAGCACCGCCGACATGGCAATCACCAGCATGATCACCGCCGTGGTCATCGCCGAGCGAATCAACAGCTTGTACACCTGGGGCAGGGTCAAGTCCCGATACACGAACAGCGACACCAGCAGCGCGTAGTTCACCGCCACCACCGCCGCTTCCGACGGCGTGAAAATCCCCGAGAAAATACCCCCCAGAATGATCACCGGCGTCATCAAGCCCCAACTTGCGGCCTTGAACGTGTGCCACATGGTGGCCAGCGACAGCGGGGTTCCTTTCGGGTACTGGCGTTTGTACGCCTGGGTAATGGCGATGGCCATGAGCGCTACGCCCATTGCCAGCCCCGGCAAAAAGCCGTTCAAGAACAGTTCGGAAACCGACTGCTGGGCGATGACCGCGTAGATGATCATTGGCACCGACGGGGGAATCACCACGCCAATGGTACCGCTGGCGGCGATCAGGCTGGCCGCCGAGGCGGGGTCGTAGCCCTTGCGCTTCAGCTCCGGCACCAGGCTAGACCCCACCGCCGCCGTGGTGGCCGCCCCCGAGCCGGAAATAGCCGCGAAGAACATGCCCGCCATCACCGAGACCACCGAGAGCCCGCCGCGCATAAAGCCCACCAGCGAGTCGGCAAAGCCCACCAGACGCTCGCTCACCTTGCCCTGGGCCATTAAATCCCCGGCCAGGATAAACATCGGAATAGCCACCAGAGCAAAGGAGTTAATGCCCTGGAACATCTGCTGGGTGACTACCATCAGCGGCACGCCGGATTGGTACAGCGCGTAGAGCGAGCTGGCTCCAATCGCGAAGGCAATCGGCACGCCCAGCAGCATAAATAGGAAGAACAGCCCAAAGAGTACCAGCGTCATAGCGGCTCCTCCTGGTCGGCGGCGGTGGGCTCACCGTTCACCAGTACCTCGATCATATCCACCAGGGCGTACCATGCCATGATGCCCGCCGCGAGCGGCATCACCGCATACACATAGGTCATCGAGAGCCGCAGCGAGGCGGATTTCTGGAAGCTCTGCACCTGCATATAGCGGTAGCCAATCACGATCAGCGTGATCATAAACGCCACCATAATTGCCAGCGCCGCGAGCCTGGCTAGCTTACGCAGCGGCAGTGGTAGGGCATCTACTGCAAAGGTGACGGCAATATGCCGCCCGCGCTGAAACGCCAGCGTACCCGCTAAAAAGGTGATCCACACCAGTAGAAACCGCGCGACCTCTTCGGTCCAGCCCACGGCGCTGAACAGCACCCGTGAGACGATCTGTAGCGTGATGACGCCAATCAACGCCGCCATGCCTGCAAACACCACGGGCTGGATGATGGCATCCAGCCCGCGTTCAATGCGTTGCAGCAGCGTCAACAGAGGCTGTGCAAACGACATCACTGTTGCAGCGCCTCCTGGATACGCGGCAGGTAATCACCAAACTGCTCGCCGTACTTCTCGTATACCGGCACAACGGCGGCTTGGAAGGCTTCCATATCCGGAGCATCATTAATTTCCATGCCTGCTTCGCGCAGTGCTGCCAGCTGCTCGGCTTCCATATTCGCGTTCACTTGGCGCTCATGCTCGGCGGCTGCCTGGGCGGCTTCTTCCAATACTGCTTGGGCAGCCTCGGGGAGCTGGTTCCAGGCGGGCATACCCATCACAAAAATCGCCGGCGCATAGGTGTGGCGAGAGAGCGTCATATAGTTCTGGGTTTCATCCAGCTTGAACGAGTGAATCACGTTCACCGGGTTTTCCTGGCCGTCGATGGTGCCCTGCTGCATGGCGGTGAGCGCTTCGGTCCACGCCATGGGAATCGCGTTGGCACCCAGCTCGCGGAAGGTATCGGTGTACACCGGGTTTTCCATCACGCGAATGCGTAGGCCATCCAGATCTTCCGGGGAATTCACCGCCCGCTCGCTGTTGGTCAGGTTACGGAAACCGCGTTCGGCGTAAGCCAAGCCTTTCAGGTTCACGTCTGCTAGCTTATCCAAAAGCTCCTGGCCGATGGGGCCATCCAACACGCTATAAGCGGCTTCCGGGGAGGGGAACAGGAACGGCAGTTCAAACACCGCCATCTCTTCGACAAAGTTGGCCACCGGCCCGTTGGTAATCACGCCCATATCCACGGTGCCGATTTGCATGCCTTCCAGCAGCGTGCGCTCATCGCCCAGCGAGGCGTTGGGGAAGATCTCAATATTCACCTTGCCTTCGGTGCGTTCTTCCACCAGCTCTTCGAACTTGGTGGCGGCAATATGGAAGCCATCCTGCTCGTTGACCACGTGGGCTAAACGCAACGTAACGTAACGGGGTCCATATCTGCAAAATCAGCGGCGTTCGAGGCGCTAACCAGCGCCAGTGAGATGCCCAGTGCCAGCGTACTACGTGCAAATGTTTCCATTTATTATGTTCCCAATATGACCAAGGGGGGGGTAAGAGGTGCAAAAGTGCCCCCAGAGCATGCACCACCGCAGGGAAAACGGTCAATCACAAGGCGGCCTAAAACCGCCCCGCCGCTAGACACAGCCCGCCCACCCGGGTACGATACGCACCCAAAGCGCCCGTAGCTCAGTTGGATAGAGTGTCGGCCTCCGAAGCCGAAGGTCGTAGGTTCAATTCCTACCGGGCGCGCCAAACATATCAAGGGCTTACGTTAACGCGTAGGCCCTTTTGTTTTGCCTGTGACCATCCTGTGACCAAATCGTGGCCACAATTTTAAAACTATCTTCTTATCTGGCTTGCTTCTCGATGACCATTGGCCGCTTATGGGTCACACGCTTGGTCACATGTCAGAGTATTAAACTCCCTCTGCTTCTATTCCATGCTGGGTAAGCCAGCTCTTGCGCTGCGCATAGTCCGGCATGGCGTGCGTGAGGAGGTGCCAGAAGTCGGGGGGTGGCGATCTCTTGCTGAATCAGCCCACCAGCTCCCCGGTGTCCTCGCACAGCTTCTGGGCGCTGGATTCGTCCAGATCCGTTATGTAAAGACTGCTGCTGGCCACCAGCCGGCATCTCGGGGGGGGGCGCATCGGAGGGATGCGCAGGTCGAATTCGAGCGAAATCACTTAGTCATCAATCAGCTTGCGCACCTTGTTGCCGATGTCGCGGCCGAGCGCCGAGGTATCCTTTTAGTGGTTATGGGCCAGCGTGTGGATATAAGCAGGCCGCTTGGCATCGTTGACGAGCTCGAGCCCTCGGGGCGTGGCTGCACGTCGTCTAGGCCGCGATTGTGTAAGGGCATCCTCGAGTGCAGCTGCTCGACCAAGGGCCTCTCCCGCATCATAACTTGTAGAAGAGATGCCTCTATCTTTCGGCGGCTAGTAGTGTCGAGGGGGCGGCTTCACCGGTAAGGCGTTCCAAGGCTAGTGCGATCAGTCGGTCGGAGAAGAGCCGCAACTTGCGCTGACCAGCAATATCATTCGGCCAATGTCGCAGGCCCTCCTTGATGGCTTCCACGTTTGGCTCGATCTTTTCTTGGCTGATCAGCCAATCCAACGTGGTGAGCACTTCCATACCCAACGGCGACTGGAAGCCGTCTATCAGCTCATCGACTTCTTCGAGTGCTTGGGCATATAGCATGGCCTCGGCGCGGCGTAGGTAAGTGTTGAGGCGATCACGGCGCGTCTCATCGAACCATACGACTTCCTCTGGTGTGGCGTCGTTGATGCGCTTCTCGCTATGGAGATAGCTGCCGTCCAGGCCATTAAGTAAATGCCTCAATCGGTCGGAGTAGGGCCCATAACGGTGAGACTGGAACTCGAGCCTGAGGGGGTTATCTAGGCCATGGGCGACGATCCGTCGCTCCATCAACCAGGCGAGCTTCTGTACCTCTAGCAGCGAACACTCGATCCCCAGTACCCAGTAGCGGCGCACCAGCTCGGCGATCAATGCTCGCGCTGGCGTAAGCTTCTCCACGCCCGAGCGCTTGGCGACATTTTGGTATTCGGCAATGGGCTCGAAAATTAGCACTCGTATATCATCCAGATTGCCGAGAACGGCTTCGATGCGCGGGCGGATCTTGTTCCAATCGAGTCCCCCGTTGCCGCAGCCCAGCGGTGGCAGCGCGATGGAGCGAATGCCTTTTTCGAGTATAACCTGCTTGAGACTCACCAGACCGGACTCGATCCATTCCATGCGTGTCCTGGCTCGCCAATGTTGCTTGGTTGGGAAATTAATGATCCAGCGCGGCCCCAGCAAAGCATCCCTTTCGGTGACGAACATTCGGCCGGTTAACACTTCTTGACGCTTACAGGCGGCCTCGTAGGCGGCGAAATTCTCGGGAAACGCCTCCTTGAACATCAGAGCAATGCCTTTGCCCATAACGCCGACGGTGTTGACTGTGTTGACCAAAGCCTCGACGTCGGCCTCGAGGAGGTTACCACGGGTATACTCAATCATCAGAAAAACCAGTTAGGTCGAGTGAGGACAGTGAGGTGACTGCTCCCCGCCCTAAGCGCTGACGCGCCACGGGCGAGGCTTCCCACTTCTCAGGCAGCTGCCGACGATGTGCCGGACTTACGCAAGCCTCCATGGGCAGAGACGGACAGCCCTTCCGCCTTCAGCTCGATAATGCCTTGATGCTTGATGTTCAGCGCCGCGTTGATGTCCCGGTCGTGCTGTGTGTGGCAGGCGGGGCACTCCCACGACCGGACGTTCAACGGCATGGCGTCCATCTTGTGCTGGCAGACATGGCAGGTCTTGGAGCTGGCAAACCACGGGTCAATCTTGACCAGATGCTTGCCCTGCTCCCTGGCCTTGTAGTCCAGCTTGGTCATCAAGGCATGCCAGGACGCATCGCCGATGTGCTTGGCGAGGCAGGTGTTTTTCATCATGTTGCGGACCTTCAGCGTCTCGACGATCACCGCTTGATTATCGTCAACGATCTGTCGAGAGAGCTTGTGCTGGAAGTCGTTGCGGGCATTGGCGACCCGCTCATACGCCTTGGCGACGAGTAACCGTGCCTTGGCCCGGCGGGCGCTGCCCTTCTTCGTGCGTGACAATGCCTGCTGTTTGCGCTTGAGGTTCTTCTGCGCCTGCTTGAGGAAGCGCGGATTGGCGA
>NZ_LVIA01000043.1:0-30012 GCF_001596805.1 Halomonas sp. KX33721
GAGCTACAGGAGTTCAACGGTGAAACCGATCACGTCCATTTGCTTGTCAACTTTCCACCCAAAGTGGCGGTATCCAGGCTGGTGAATAGTTTGAAGGGGGTATCCAGCCGGCGGATGAAGTTACTACACCCTGAACTGGTGCAGCCCGCCTACCGGAAGAACTCGCTGTGGAGTCCAAGCTACTTTGCGGGAAGTGTCGGAGGCGCCCCCCTGAGCATGGTCAAACAGTATATTGAGCAACAATCGAGGCCGGACTAGGGGCGCTCTCGCGCCCCTCGCTATCCATCCTCGCACTAGAAGAAGTACGGGGTTTTTCGCGATGTTCGATAAAAAAACGCCTTGGCGTTAACCAAGGCGCTATGACGCAGTTTGAACGGCGGAACGTTTAGCAGCTTTTCGCTACCGGCTTGCGCCCTGCTTCGCCATCAAAAAATAGCGGGCGCAGCTTAACGCCTGCCATGTTGCCAGCGAAGGCCGCTGCCATCCACACCCAGCCATGCAGGCTGCCGGAAGCAATGCCGCTAAAGTAAGCGCCAATGTTGCAGCCAAAGGCCAAGCGAGCCCCGTAGCCCAGCATAATGCCGCCAATCACCGCCGCCAGCACAGATTTAAGTGGAATACGGAAGTTAGGGGCAAAGCGCCCGGCCAGGTTGGCCGCTGCCAGCGCACCCAACATAATACCGACGTTCATCACTGTGGTAATGTCGCTCCACACGCTGGCTTCCAGCGCGGCGGCATTGCCGGGTGCCTGCCAGTAGCCCCACTGGCTCACATCGCCACCCACCAGCTCAAAGCTTTTGGCTCCCCACAGTGCAAATGCAGAGGTAATCCCCCAGGGGCGGCCAGCCAGTGCCAGCGTGGCAAAGTTTAGCAGTGCCAGGGCGACCGCTCCGGCGACTAATGGCCACGGGCCGGATAACCAACGCTCGGCTCCAGGCTTATCCACCATCGGGGCTTGCTCTAGATGACCGTGGCGGCGCTTCTCCATAATCACGGTCAACACCGCAATCGCAGCAAACAGCACCAAGCTAATGCCAATACCGCCGCCAACTCCGGCTACATTGACCAGCGATACCGGCTGGAAAGCGGGCAGGCTCTGCCACCAGGCAAAGTGCGCGGTACCAATCACCGACCCCACAATAAAGAACACCAGCGTAATCAGCATGCGTGCATTACCGCCGCCTGCGGTAAACAGCGTGCCCGACGCACAGCCGCCGCCTAGCTGCATACCTACTCCGAAGATAAACGCGCCCACTAATACAGAAATACCGATGGGAGAAACGAAGCCGCGCACTTCCGTACCAAACAGGCTGCCCGCGCCCAGCGCCGGGAAGAACAGCACCACGGCAATCGCCAGCATGACCATTTGCGCCCGCAGCCCACGCCCACGGCGCTCGGTAATAAACACCCGCCACGCCGCTGTAAAGCCAAACGCCGCGTGGTACAGCACCATACCCAGCAGGCCACCTACGATCATAAGTAAGCCGATATTGGCGCTAAACAGCACACCAATCACCAAGGCACCCAGCACAATGGCCGCAGTTGCCAATAGAGGCACTCGATAGTTAACCGGTGCCACCGTAGAGGTCGTCGCCATAGCTCACCTTTAAGTAATGCTAAAAGCGCCGACAGAAATCAAGCGCTTAGCTAATTTAGATAAGGGTTATCAAGTGATCAAACAAACCGTCCAAGCCCTACCGCAGCACGCAGCCGATCCATGGTCACGGCGGCTTCCTCACGGGCACGCTCAGCGCCTTTTTGCAGAACTGCTTCAATATGCGCCGGGTCTTCCATCAGCGCATTATAACGCTCACGAGGGGCGCTTAGGTGGGCGTTGACATACTCAAATACGCGGTCTTTCGCTTCGCCCCAGCCAATGCCCTCTGCGTACTGCTGGCGCATAGCCAACGCTTCGGATTCACTCGCGAAGGCTGAGAAAATCTGGAACAGGGTGCAGGTATCCGGGTCTTTCGGCTCGCCGGGTTCCAGCGAGTTGGTTTTGATTTTACGCACCAGCTTCTGCAGCTTTTTCTCGCTCACAAACAGCGGAATCGTATTGTTGTAGCTTTTGGACATCTTGCGTCCATCCAGCCCTTTCAACACTTCCACCTTCTCATCCACGACGGCTTCAGGCTGTACAAAGTACTGGCCTTTAAACAGGTGGTTAAAGCGGCCAGCCATATCTCGCGCCATTTCGATATGCTGAATCTGGTCGCGGCCAACCGGCACTTTATTCGCATTGAACATCAAAATATCGGCGGCCATCAGTACCGGATAGCCGAACAGCCCCATGGTGACGCCTTTATCCGGGTCTTGATTACCGGCCTCTTCATTCTCTGCCACGGCGGCTTTATAAGCGTGGGCGCGGTTCATTAGCCCCTTGGCACACACGCAGGAGAGCATCCACATCAGCTCTGGAATTTCCGGGATATCCGACTGGCGGTAAAAGATCGCGTTGTCGGTATCCAGGCCAAGCGCCAGCCACGTCGCGGCGATCTCCAGGCGAGACTCCTGCACGCGCTTCGGGTCTTGGCACTTGATCAGCGCGTGGTAATCCGCCAGAAAGTAAAACGACTGCACGTTGGGGTCTTGGCTGGCCTCAATGGCAGGCTTAATCGCCCCGACATAATTGCCAAGGTGCGGGGTGCCGGTCGTGGTGATGCCGGTGAGGACGCGGGTTTTGGATTGGGTCACGATGCAAGCCTTTTCGCAAATTAGATCATGATAACGTTTAGTCTAAGGCAAGGCGAACATACATCATAAAGAAGACCAAACAAGCCCACCCCCGGCCGGCAGTCCTGTTAAAGCACTGGCGTTGTACCTAGCACCACCGTTTGGTGTTGGTGAGCTAGCATTGATGTTATCTATGCTATTAAAGGACACTAAAGAGCCGTAAAGGCTAAAGTTATTCCCCAGCGTTATCTGTCCCGCAGGCTCAAACCCAGGTTCCCCTGGTACTCCTTTACTGCCTTCTACAATAATGATGCCCTCATGGCTGCCCGTGCCATTAGCACGGAACTCAGCGCCGCGCCTCACCACAATGATGCCCAATGTGTTCGTGTTGCCAGAGGACTTAACTTCGTCACCTGGAACCACTTCGATAATTCGAGGGATGCCTGGGCTACCCTGGCTTAAGCTTCCCGAACTCACCTCTTCACCGCTTAACTGATTAACAAATGCTTCCCACTCATCGATATTATTAGACTGGTTGTAACTATTTTCGAAAAACTCATTATTTGTTTGCGGATTTTCGTTTTCACGACTGCCACCGCCAGGTCGACAACCACTACCATTGCAATCAAAGCTATTAGGTAAGTTTGCCGCCCCCATAAAGTAATTTGAGATGCTAGCACTGCCATCTGTAGGGCAGCTATCGCCAACGCAGAGCAGCGTGGCGCTTAGCGTACTTGGAAAATCGCCAGGCGTATCTATATCACCTCCGGTTTGCCCTACTTCTAGAAAGTGCTCAGCAATAACTAATCCGTCGTGATCATTGGCTATGACACGCCCACGCACAATAAAAAGGTTGGCATCAGTGCACATCCCTCCTTGTACGCAATTTCCGTATCTGCGCTCCAGGGCAAACTGATCACTAACTTGCGTGTCATCCAGCGTGCTATCGGGAGGAGTCCACTGTTCAGCGTCTTGGAACCCATCCTCTATTACCCAGACTGCCATATCCTCGGCAGCCATCTGCGCCAATGCAGCCGCTCTGTAGTTTCCCGCCAGCCGTTCATCAACCAGTGCAGCGCTCATACCCGACATGCCGATTACTAGCGACACACTAAGTAACACCAGTGCAATAATAAGAGCAGCGCCTTGCTGTTTTTGCATTTTATCCTCGCTACTTAACACCTGTAGACTTAGCTGCAAACTTCATAGATTAAAACTTTCGCTCCATCACATGAAACGAAATCGACTCTATTGTTTCTTCTTCGTCATCACGCTTAAAATCGAGCGTGAAACGGCGATAAGAACCAACTGCGTCGTCTAAGTTAATCATTTCCATGAATCTGCCCGAATCGCAAACAGGTGTTTCACTTCCCTCTGCAAAAGGAGCCAATCCGCCTACTATCGGCCGAGGGTGTGAAGCGTTACCTGAGTCGCTAGCAAGCGCTCTAATTGAGCACTCATCAGGATTACCTGTCGTTTCAGCAAGGCTATAGTTATCTTTTCTTTCGGTTTTTCGATACTCGTTAACTAACGCTGTCGTCGCAAACACCACTGTTTCCTGCTTACGGCTAAGCTCTTTGACTTTATCAAAGGTGTGAAACGTAGTGAGAAAAAGCTGCCCAGCACCCAAAATAATCACTGTACCAATGGCCATCGCAACCATTAGCTCAACAAGGGTAAAGCCTGCTTGGCGCGCTTGAAACATTATGAGCTACCTATTTGAGGAAGGCGAACAGTGTACGCCAGTGGCTCATTGTCCTCGGTTGGGCCACTATCTCCGGCTGTCACTGCGATTTCAAACTCACACGCTTCACTACTAAGGGTGATAGCTCCGGAAAAGTAGCGAATGGGTGTATCGCTGCCAACAAACCAATCGTCTTGCCAGTCGCTTAGCACATTGTCTACCATTTCATCACAGCTTACGTTCTGAGCCAGCTGCGCCCAAAGCCGCTCCTGGGCGTCTACAGCAGCCAACGTCGCCACCGAGCGCTGGTAACCGGCAGTAGCGCTTTGCAGCGCTTTTAGCTGCATAGCAGCCACCCCAATTAACCCAATGGATAGCACCAATAACGCAATGAGTGCCTCTATTAAACTAAAGCCACGTTGAGTCATAAGTTACCAACAGTCTCTAGGAGAACGATCACCGTTACTGTGTAGCTCCAGCGTCTCACATCCAGTTTTCACACGGCCTTCTTCGCCAGTTGCACTGACTGTATAACTCCCTGCACTGGGTTCAATTATATCGAACATATATAAGTCATTTGATTGACTATCAAGATACTGCTCGGCAACAGTACAGTTTTCATAGCTGTAATTATTGGTATAACAGCGCTCAAGGATACTGGCTGTTTCCATGAGCACAGCTTTGGCCTCAGCACGCTGGCTGCGCTCTACATAGCGGGCGTAACTGGGGTAGGCGATGCTGGCGATGATCCCAATAATGACCACCGCAATCAGTAATTCGATGAGGGTAAAGCCGCGCTGGTGCTTACCATAATCCCCTGCGCGGCGATTAAAACCATAAGTCACTAAGCGATGCTCCCATATCGGTTTACTCATACTTGGAGTATGTCTTAAACCGATACGGTTTGCATTATCCGCTGACGATCACCTGTTCACGCAGCTCTTTGGGCATAGAGAATGTAATGTTCTCTTCACGCCCTTGCAGTTCGACGGGGGCTTCCGCGCCCAGTGTCTGCAGCTTATCAATGACGCCTTTGACGAGCACTTCAGGGGCGCTCGCGCCAGCGGTGACGCCAATACGTTTTATGCCTTCTAACCACGATGGATCGATTTGCTCGGCGTTATCGATCAAGTACGCGGGGGTGCCCATACGCTCAGAAAGCTCACGCAGCCGGTTGGAGTTCGAGCTGTTGGGGCTACCGACCACCAGCACCAAGTCGCTATCCGCCGCCAACTCACGCACCGCGTCCTGACGGTTTTGAGTGGCGTAGCAAATATCGTCTTTGCGCGGCCCCTGAATCTCAGGGAATTTCTCCCGCAGCGCGTCGATCACTTTGGCAGTGTCATCCATGGAGAGCGTGGTTTGGGTGACGAACGCTAGCGCCGAGGGGTCATTGACAACCAGATTGGCAACGTCCTGCTCATCCTCCACCAGATAAATCTTGCCGCCGTGGGAGGTGTCGTAGCGCCCCATGGTGCCTTCTACTTCCGGGTGACCTTCATGGCCAATCAGAATGCACTCCTGGCCGCGCTTGGCGTAGCGCAGCACTTCCATATGCACTTTGGTGACCAGCGGGCAGGTGGCATCGAACACTTTCAGGCCACGCTGCTCGGCATCTTGCTGCACCGCCCGGGAAACGCCGTGGGCAGAGAAGATGACAATCACATCGTCGGGCACTTCATGGAGCTCTTCCACGAAGACCGCGCCGCGTTCACGCAGGGTTTCTACTACAAAGCGGTTGTGCACCACTTCATGGCGAACGTAAATCGGCGGGCCGAAGACATCCAGCGCGCGGTTGACGATATCAATCGCGCGGTCGACACCCGCACAAAACCCGCGCGGGTTGGCTAGCTTGATCTGTACGGGCTGAGATGACTCTGATGACTGCATAAAAGCGCCTTGATGCAACCTGCATCGCTCAGGAAATTAGTGTGTGGTGATCGGCGTAACGTTGAGCACTTCAACCTCAAACGTCAATGTACGTCCTGCCAGCGGATGGTTGAAGTCAATGTCTACGCGGTCACCGTCAATGGTTTTGACCACGCCAGGCAATTCCGTTCCTGCTTTATCAGCAAACGACATCACCATGCCGATTTCAGGCGTTTCGTCGCCAAAGTCGGCCCGCTTCAGGGTTTGAATGTTCTGCGGGTTATGCTGGCCAAACGCATGCTCAGGGGTGATATGAAACGTCCCGCTCTGGCCCGCTGCCATGCCTTTAATGGGGTGTTCAAACCCCGGTGGCAGATTGCCGTCGCCATACTGGAACGTGGCCGGTGCCTTCTCTTTGGTGGAATCCACCACCGTGCCATCTTCCAGCTTCAGCGTGAAGTGCAGGGTAATTTCCATCCCGTCGTCAATTAGGTAATCCATGATGCCTCACTCATTGGCATGTTAAGAAGATGAAGAGTGCGCGGCTTTTTTGCGGCGACGCTCGCCCATCACCGACTCCCAGATAAGGCCAATGGCCCCTAGGGTAATGCCGATATCCGCCACGTTAAAGGCAGGGTAATACCAGCCTGCCGCATGGAAAGAGAGAAAATCCACCACATAGCCATGAATTAAGCGGTCGTATAGGTTACCCAGCGCCCCACCGATAATCAGCGGCAAGGCGATAGCGAGCAGCTTCTCATCCGCACGCACGCGGGATAGCCAAACGGTGAGGCCAATGCTGGCACCAATAGCAATCGCCGCAAAGAACCAGCGCTGCCAGCCGGGGTGGTCAGCCAAAAAGCTAAACGCCGCGCCGGTGTTGTGCAGCAGCGTGAGGTTGAAAAACGGCAAGACTTCAACCGGCTGTGCATAGCTTAAAAAGTGGCTAGCGGCATACTTCGTCGCAAGATCCAACACAATGACCGCCACGGCAAGCCATAGCCAGCGCAGCGGCCGCCGCATGGGCGGCCGCTGGTGTGGATCGTTCACCGGGGAGGCTGTGTTAGGCATAGTGACGAATCTCGCCGCTACCTTCGGGTAGGTTGCTTACGCAGCGGCCACACAGGTCGGGGTGCTCGGCAACGCTGCCTACGTCTGCCCGGTGGTGCCAGCAGCGCTCGCACTTGGCATGCCCACTGGCGCTCACCGCAACCTTCAAGCCTTCAAGCTCAGTGCTTTCGGCATTGGCGGCATCTGCCAGCGGTGCCAGGTGCACTTCACTGGTGAGCATCACAAAGCGCAGCTCGTCGCCTAGCTTCGCTAGCGTCGCGTGCAGCTCATCATTGACGAACAGCGTCACTTCCGCCGCCAAGCTACCCTTGATTACTTTGGCGTTACGGGCGTCTTCCAGGCATTTGTTCACCGAGTGCTTCACTTCCAGCACCTGTTCCCAGAACGCGCGGCCCATCTCGGCGCCCTCATCCAGCGTGGAAAGCCCGGTGTAGTAGGTCTCCAGCAGCACGCTATCGCCACGCTCGCCGGGGATATGCTCAAAGATCTCCTCGGCGGTGAACGACAGAATTGGCGCCACCCAGCGGCTTAGCGCTTCCACCACGTGATAAAGCGCGGTTTGCGCGCTGCGGCGGGCCAGCGAGTCGGTTTGAGTGGTGTACTGGCGATCCTTGATCACGTCCAGGTAGAAGCCGCCAAGCTCCCGTGCGCAGAAGCCGTGTACCTGCTGGTACACATCCAGGAAGCGGTACTCCTCGTAGGCGGTTTCGATGCGGCCTTGAAGCTGTGCGGCGCGATCCACGACCCACTGATCCAGCGCCAGCATATCGCCAAACGCCACTTGATCCCGCTTGGGATCAAAGCCATTCAGGTTGGAAAGCAGGAAGCGCGCGGTGTTGCGGATACGACGGTACACATCAGCAGTGCGCTTGAGGATTTCATCCGAGACGGCCATTTCACCGGAGTAGTCGGTAGACGCTACCCACAGGCGTAGAATATCGGCGCCCAGCTTATCCATCACGCTTTGCGGCGCGACCACGTTACCGATGGACTTGGACATCTTGCGGCCCTGGGCATCCACCGTGAAGCCGTGGGTCAGCAGCTGACGATACGGGGCATGGCCATCAATCGCCGCGCCGGTGAGCAGCGACGAGTGGAACCAACCGCGGTGCTGATCAGAACCTTCCAGGTACAAGTCAGCTCGCGGGCCATTTTCATGGCCGTGTGGGTGCGAGCCGCGCAGCACGTGGCGGTGGGTGGTGCCCGAGTCGAACCAAACGTCTAGCGTGTCGGTGACTTTTTCGTAATCCGCAGCTTCCGCGCCAAGCAGCTCGGAAGGCTCGAGTTTGAACCATGCCTCGATGCCCTCTTGCTCCACACGCTTGGCGGCTTCTTCCATCAGCGCTACGGTGTTGGGGTGCAGCTCACCGGTTTGCTTATGCAGGAAGAACGGAATCGGCACGCCCCAGTTACGCTGGCGAGAGATACACCAATCCGGGCGGTTGGCAATCATGCTGTGCAGACGCGCTTGCCCCCAAGCAGGGGTGAATTCCGTCGCTTCGATACCGGCCAGCGCGCGCTCGCGCAGGGTTTTGCCATCTTTACCCTGAATATCCATACCGACGAACCACTGGGCCGTGGCGCGGTAGATCACCGGCGTTTTGTGACGCCAGCAGTGCATGTAGCTGTGGGTGATCGGCGTGTGGGCCATCAGCGCGTTTACGTCACGCAGCTTCTCGATGATGTTCGGGTTGGCTTTCCAGATCATCTGACCGCCGAAGAACGGCAGGTCATCCGCGTAAACGCCGTTGCCCTGCACCGGGTTCAGCATGTCGTCAAAGCTCATGCCGTGCTCGCGGCAGGTGACAAAGTCATCCATACCGTAAGAAGGGGCCGAGTGAACGATACCGGTACTGCCCACCTCAGACTCAACGTAATCCGCCAGATAGACCGGCGAGAGGCGGCCGTAGAACGGGTGGCGGAAGTTGATCAGATCAAGCTGTTTACCTTGTGTGGTAGCCACTACTTCACCCTGGAGACCAAAGCGCTCTAAGCAGCTCTCAACCAGCTCTTCGGCTAACAGCAGTAGGCGCTCGCCGGTGTCTACCAGCGCGTAGGTGAAATCGGGGTGAACATTCAGCGCCTGGTTGGCGGGAATGGTCCACGGCGTGGTGGTCCAGATCACCACGGCGGCGGGCTTGGCCAGCTCGCTTAAACCAAACGCAGCCGCCAGCTTGTCGGCGTCTGCCACGGGGAAGGCAACGTCGATGGCATCGGATTTTTTGTCGGCGTACTCGACTTCCGCTTCCGCCAAAGCCGAGCCGCAGTCAAAGCACCAGTTCACTGGCTGACGGTTAGCTGCCGCCCAGGCAGCTCAGAAATGCTCGGCCAGCTCTTTGCGCAGCTCTATATTGTTAGCTGCCGCCCAGGCAGCTCAGAAATCATACATCGCCCTTGATCCGCTTAACACCGTGTTAGCTGCCGCCCAGGCAGCTCAGAAATGCTCGAGCTCGTGCCACAGGTCGCCCTTTTTGTTAGCTGCCGCCCAGGCAGCTCAGAAAGAGGCGCTGACATGACCCACCAGCCCAAGGGCGTTAGCTGCCGCCCAGGCAGCTCAGAAATCAGGCTCAGCGACCGGCAGAGCTGCTTGCTCGTTAGCTGCCGCCCAGGCAGCTCAGAAATTGAAATATCCAAGAGTGAATGGGCTTTTCTCTTCATTGTGTCGCGGACCGTTGGGTGCGTGGCCGCGCATCAGAAATTCCGCAACTACTCCTTCTCCTCATCCTCATCCTCATCCTCTTCCCAGCGTTCGATGGCGCGTTTGTCGTCGGGGAGTCGCACCATATCGCCCACGTTGAGATTTTGGTGTGACTGAAAGCGGTGGCCGCGTTGGTCGAGAATGGCGGCCACGCTGCCAATGCTCACGGCATCTTCTTCGCGGTAGGCTTCTACTTTGACCCGCACAATGCGGCCTTGGTAACGGGCGGAAAGCACGGCACCTGGGTAGGGGGGGCGTGTGTTCGGGGTCGTCCTTGAAGAGGGCTGCTACGCTGGCGCTGCCGGGCTCGTCCCATTCAATGTGCTTGTGCATGGTGAGCGTCCTTACTATGGGTGAATAAAAATAAGAAGGCTCGTTAAGTGTAGTGTGCGTTGGCAGAACTCGGCCAATCTAATCAAGAGCGCGTCTAGCGCTAGGGTGTGTAGCTGTGGGTAGAGTAGGTACCACAGCTGTGCTGCCAGGGGCTGTTTATCCAGCGCAATCATCACCCATTCCGCTTGGCTCACATAGGCTGCCCGGTTGATCCGTGCGCTTAGCGTTTGCGAGGGCGTGATTAAGCAGTGCACATGGTAGCGCTGCTCAATGGGCGATAGCCGCTCATCTATCTGATTGCATGTCACAATAATTGGCACCACATGCTCTGCAAGGCCCGACTCTCGGATGGAACGTAGGTGTCGCGGTAGCAAGGCTCCTGTCACTGTTGCGTCAACGATAAAGCAAACCGCACTCATGTAAGCGGCTCCCTTTGTTATGAAGCATGTCTGAAAGTAATTTGTTGTAGATGTTGGTTTATTTGCGTATCAAGATAAAGTTTTCTGACGGTAGCTCGCTAGGCGCTGGGTTTTTTGAACCAACCTGGTGCGCTGATACCTTTTTATGAGCTTTTATGGTGCGCCAATAAAAAATAAAGGCGCTTTTGTGCGCAACCAAAAGACCTTTGCTACATGAAGAGGCATCTCTCCATAGGTTTTTGTATTTTAAAAACAAAGCATTATAAATTTTTGATGCCATAATGGTGCAGAGTTGGCATGCTCTGTGCTTATACATTGTAGATGGTTTTGTCACCAGCTATTAGATCGTATGCAGAAGCCTCTCGGCATGCTACAACGATAGCCGGTCTGAAATGATCGCTGGGCGTTTTGTTGTCCATCGTCAGGCAAACGTTAAGCGAACAAAAAAAGACAAACGCGCCACATGCAGCTGCGTGTTGAACGGTTTGTTGAATAACACTTTTATCGATAGCTTACAGTTACAAGCTTTAAGCCACGCTCATACCGGAGGACACTATGTCAGCCAAGACTCTCGCGCTAATCGAAGAACATGATGTTAAGTGGGTAGACCTGCGTTTCACCGACACGCGCGGTAAAGAGCAGCACGTCACCGTACCGGCACGCGACGTGAATGAAGAGTTTTTTGAAAACGGCCAAATGTTTGACGGCTCTTCTATTGAAGGCTGGAAAGGCATTAATGAATCCGACATGATCCTGCGTCCGGAAGACGGCACCGGCTTCCTGGACCCCTTCACCGAAGACGCTACCCTGATCCTGCGTTGCGACATCATCGAGCCTGCTACCATGCAGGGCTATGATCGCGACCCGCGCTCTATCGCTAAGCGTGCAGAAGCTTACCTGCAGTCTACCGGTCTGGGCGACACCGCCTTCTTCGGCCCAGAGCCGGAATTCTTCATCTTTGACGAAGTGCACTGGAAGTCCGATATCCAGGGCTCTATGTACAAAATCACGTCTGATGAAGGCGCTTGGGCAACTGACAATAAAGTAGAAGGCGGCAACCTGGGTCACCGTCCGCGCGTGAAAGGCGGCTACTTCCCGGTTCCTCCGGTCGATAGCTTCCACGATATCCGTGGCGCGATGTGTAACACCCTGGAAGCGATTGGCCAGACCGTGGAAGTTCACCACCACGAAGTTGCCAACGCGGGTCAGAACGAAATCGGCGTTAAATTCAACACGCTGGTGAAGAAAGCTGACGAAGTTCAGGAAATGAAGTACGTGATCCACAACGTGGCGCACGCTTACGGCAAAACCGCTACCTTCATGCCGAAACCGCTGGTAGGCGACAACGGTTCTGGTATGCACGTACACCAGTCGTTCTGGAAAGATGGTCAGAACCAGTTTGCTGGCGACGAGTACGCGGGCCTGTCTGAAATGGCGCTGTACTACATCGGCGGTATCATCAAGCACGCTCGTGCCCTGAACGCCTTCACCAACGCTTCTACCAACTCGTACAAGCGTCTGGTTCCGGGCTTCGAAGCACCGGTCATGCTGGCCTACAGTGCCCGTAACCGTTCTGCTTCTATCCGTATTCCTTACACCGCTAGCCCGAAAGGCAAGCGTGTAGAGACTCGCTTCCCTGATCCGACTGCTAACCCCTACCTGGCGTTTGCAGCGATGCTGATGGCGGGTATCGACGGTATCAAGAACAAGATCCACCCTGGCGATGCCATGGACAAGAACCTGTACGACCTGCCGCCGGAAGAAGGCAAGTCCGTACCGACCGTTGCCAACAGCCTGGACCAAGCACTGGAAGCACTCGATGCTGACCGTGCGTTCCTGACCGAAGGCGGCGTATTTACTGATGAAATGATCGATGCTTACATCGAGCTGAAGATGGAAGAAGTGGAGCGCATTCGCATGACCACTCACCCGATCGAGTTCGACATGTACTACTCTTGCTAAGAACGGTTGCTAAACACCGTTTTAACAAGAGTGCTAACATCACCCTTGCGGTGTGATTAGCCTGAAAAACCCCGCCTCGGCGGGGTTCTTTGTTGGAGCAACATAAGGGTGAGAAAGTAATGATCAGTAGATGGCGTTTGCGTCAAAAAAGTGGTTTGTCCACAGGGGCTGCGCTACTGCTGGGCTTGTGGGTAAGCGCTGCGCAGGCTCAAACGGTGTATCGTGTGGTGGATGCGCAGGGCAACGTGACGTTTACTGACAACCCAGAGCGTGGTGGTAAAGCGATCACGCTGGCCCCGCTGCAGAGCGTGCCTACCGCTGCTCGGCCTGCTTCTCTGTCTCCCCGCGCGAAGGGGAATCCTGGCCAACCGTTTATGCCCTATGACCGCTTTGCGATTGCTAACCCAGCGGCGGGGGCCTCGTTGCGAAATAATATGACGCCGGTTGAAGTGGCGGTTTCGCCGCCGCTACGCGACGACCACCAAATTCAACTGCTCGTGAATGGCGAACTAAGCCAATCTGCCCTGCATAGCGATGCGTTCTGGCTGGCGGGCTTGCCAGCGGGACAACACCAGCTGCAGGCCGAACTGTTGGATAGCCAAGGGCGTATTCAACACCGCACCGATCCGGTGACTATTTTTATTGCTGAATAGTGCAATGCACTACAATGGTGCATAGGAGTATCTGAATTTGTTCGGCAGTGCGCTATAACGGCTCGCTGTGCCCACACCGGCTGCCCATCAGCCGTGCATGCCGCCGTTTGTGCTTAATTGGCGCGCTTTTTGCAGTTCCTCTCTCAACGATCCCATCACGCTAGTGTTCATCACACTATTATTAGAGCGACGTTTCAGGACACGCCATGTATCAGCGCTTATTAGAACATCTCACCACCGCAGTGCTACTGCTCGACGGTGAACTCCGTGTCCGCTGGATGAACCCAGCGGCGGAAGCGCTGCTAGCGGTGAGCTTTAGCCGTGTGCAGGGTATTAGTCTAGATACCTTGCTAGGCGGTGGGGAAAGTATTGATGAGGTATTGGCCAAAGCGCGGGATGCCTTTCACCCCTATACCCAGCGGGAAGCGCGTGTCACGCCGCTCAATAGTGAGCCGCTCACGGTGGACTATACGGTAACGCCCCTCTCAGCCGATGAGCTGCTGCTGGAAGTCGAGCCGCGAGACCGCTTGATGCAGATCTCCCGCGAAGAGGCGCTCACCACCCGCCAAGAGACCATTAAGGTGCTGGCGCGGGGCTTGGCCCACGAGGTGAAAAACCCATTAGGCGGCATTCGCGGTGCGGCGCAACTGCTGGAGCGTGATTTAGACGACCCGGCGCTGCGGGAATTTACCCATATCATCGTCGAAGAAGTCGACCGCTTACGAGATTTGGTTGATTCCATGCTGGGCCCGAACCGCATCATTAAACATGAGCCGGTCAATATCCATAAAGTGCTGGAGCGAGTGCGAGCGCTGCTGATTGCCGAGCATCCCGATGTCACCGTCAACCGTGATTACGACCCCAGCCTGCCGGATCTTTCCGGTGATGAGTCGCAAATGATTCAAGCGGTATTGAACGTGGCGCGTAACGCGGTGCAGGCCATGAGCGATGCAGAGACCCCCTCACCGGAGCTGATTCTGCGCACCCGTGCCCGGCGCCAGTTCACTTTAGGCGCCGAGCGGCACCGGCTAGTGAGCGAAGTCGGCGTGATTGATAACGGCCCTGGCATTCCTGAAAGCCTACGCGAAACCCTCTTTTACCCGATGGTGTCTGGCCGCGCGGAAGGCAGCGGTTTGGGGCTATCCATTGCTCAGTCAATTTTGTATCAACATCAGGGATTGATCGAATGCGACTCACGACCTGGACATACCGAATTTCGTTTACTGATTCCATTAGTTATTAATTGCACCGGAGAAGCGTCATGACTGAGGCGACACGTACCGATGTTGCACGGGTGGTTATTGTCGATGATGACCGCGCTATCCGTTGGGTGCTGGAGCGCGCACTGGCGCAGCCAGACCTAGAGGTCGAGTGTATTGAGCGTGCCGACACAGCGCTGGCACGGCTGCTGGAAAGCCCACCGGATGTGTTGGTGACCGATATTCGCATGCCGGGGATTGATGGGCTGGATTTAATGTCACGGGTTCGCGAAGCCCACCCGGACCTGCCGGTCATTGTCATGACCGCTCACTCCGATTTAGATAGCGCCGTGGCCTCTTATCAGGGGGGGGCGTTTGAGTACTTGCCCAAGCCGTTTGATGTGGATGAGGCGCTGGCGCTGGTACGCCGTGCGGTAGCCCACGCCCGTGAACGCCAGCGGCCGGTGAGCGTGCCGGAAGGCCTAAGCGCCGAGATCATCGGTGAAGCGCCCGCCATGCAGGAAGTCTTTCGCGCCATTGGGCGGCTCTCCCATTCGCACATTACGGTACTGATTAACGGTGAGTCGGGCACCGGTAAAGAGCGTGTCGCCCAGGCGCTGCATCAGCACAGCCCGAGGGCGGGCAAGCCGTTTATTGCTTTGAATATGGCGGCAATTCCTCGTGACTTAATAGAGTCCGAGCTTTTTGGCCATGAGAAAGGCGCGTTTACTGGGGCGGCTGCCCAGCGCCAAGGGCGCTTCGAGCAGGCCAACGGTGGCACGCTGTTTCTGGATGAAATCGGCGATATGCCCGCCGAGACGCAAACCCGTCTGCTGCGCGTGCTGGCCGACGGCGAGTTTTACCGCGTGGGCGGGCATACCCCGGTAAAAGTTGATGTGCGGATTATCGCGGCAACCCACCAGAACCTAGAGTCGTTGGTAGATGATGGGCGCTTTCGTGAAGACTTGTTCCACCGTCTGAACGTGATTCGCGTTCATCTACCGCGCCTTGCCGAGCGCCGCGAAGATATTCCCCGGCTAACCCGGCATTTTTTGGCCGAAGCGGCGAAAGAGCTTTCCACCGATATCAAAGTGCTGACCCCTGAGGCAGAGGCGCACTTAACCCGGCTGCCGTGGCCCGGCAACGTACGTCAGCTGGAAAATATCTGCCGTTGGTTAACGGTCATGGCCTCTGGCCGGGAAATCCTGGTAGAAGACCTGCCGCCAGAGCTACGCACGGTCGGTGCGTCGGAAAGTAGCGTCCACGGTGATTGGCGTTCAGCATTTCGCGATTGGGCTGATCATGCTTTGGCAGAAGGCCATACGCACCTGCTGGAAGAGGCGGTACCTGATTTCGAGCGCATTTTGATTGAAACTGCACTCAAACATACCGGTGGTCGCAAAGGCGAGGCCGCTGAGCTGCTGGGCTGGGGGCGTAATACGCTGACCCGTAAACTAAAAACGCTGCTGCCTGCGTTGGCGGATGACGCCTAGGGCATCGGCTCGGCGGAAATGGGGGCAGGGAGTACAAACACGGCATCGGCCAGTGTTGGCTCGGGGAGGTCACACTCAGCCTGTTCCCAGGGCAGCAGGCTGAAGGTGTGTTGAATCCCCAGCCCTTCTAGCTGATGCTCCACACCATGGCGGCAGCTTCCGTAGGCGTGCGTGGTTAAGGTGCCTGTGAGCAGCGCAGCCAAACCCAAACTGATGCGCACCGCGTTAGCCCTCTTGAGCCTTAAGGCGGTTGATGTCGGCAAGAATCTCTTCTGTCAGTGTGGCGTTGGCGCGCATATCGCCGTTGCGGGAAGCTTCCATCGCCGCTTGCAGCTTGCGTTCGTACGCTTGTTGAAGCTTCTTTTTTGGGTCGCGCTTAAATAGTCCAAGCATGTGCACTCTCCTTTTTAACGTATATTTTTTGTATAGGTTTTGGGTGCTTATGTTGACTGCTGTACGCGTTTTTTCGTTTTCCATTGCGTTGCTGAGGCTAAACCGGTGGGCGGGCGTCCGCACACTGGGCTAAGAAGCGTGTAAAGTCGTCCAGGATAGTGTCCAGGCTGCTATGCAGGCGATGATCGTCATCAATCATTCGCAGTGACAAGCGCTGTAGGCGAGCACGCTCAATCACTGGGCCTGGGGGTACCACATCATCACGCCAGCCATGAATGATATGCGTATGCTGGGCTTGAATCGTCGGTGAGGTCTCTGGGTACTCAGGCAGGCCAAGCGCGGGGGCGAGTAAAAAACAGCCCAACACCGGTGTTTGCGTACTGGCGGCAGCGCTGAGCCAGCCGCCTAAGCTTGAGCCTGCTAATACACAGCGGGCGGGGTCATCACCACGAGCCAGCAGAGTAGCGGTAAGGTGTTTCAATCGCTCGGCTGGCTCGTCCATGCCCCGGTAATCCATGACGACCGGCTCACAGTCATCAAGCTGTTCAGCAATACCCTTGAGCGCCTGCATTTTCAGTGCCCCTGGGCCACTCTCCAAGCCATGTGAAAGGTAGACGGTCATCATCATGGTTTAATCCGCCGAACGCTGAATGGCTTCACCACCCTGCTCAATATCCTGGCCCATACCGCGAACTGTGTTACAGCCGCTAATGGTGAGTAGTGTGGCCAGTAAGAGTATGCCAAGCGCAATGGTGCGTTTCATTGGGTCTTTCCTCTCTACTAAATAATGCCCCGCTGGGGCGTCATGGTGTGATGAGTAACATAAGCGCTGTTGGTGCGGGTTGCCACCGGTAAGTAGCCATGAGGTGGAACGTTTTACCAACGCTGCTTATCTCTCCTTAGCATAGATGTGAACCGTGCGCATTTGTCGCATGTGTCAATATTATCCATGTCATCCCTGAGTTTTCTGTCAATTTCGGTTAGGCTGGGCTTTTATTTTTTTGTTTAATTTATTGATATTAAAGATATTTTTTATTTATTGGTATGATTGGCCCAATGCCTGCAGTGTTATAAGTGTTAATACTTATAGTGTCACCATTGATGATTTAACCAATTTCACTGTTGGCAACCAAGTTCCAACCCATCAAAGCGTGAGCAGGCTAATAGGCAATAGAGGAGGGCAGGAGGCCCAGTAAGCATCACGGACGTGAATGGACTCTTAGCCTGCTCACTCTTATCAGCATAAGGCCGTGCTGATCATCGAAGCCAAGGAGTGGCAGCGATGCAAAACAGCCATCTTGCAACTGTGAGGTGGTTTTTTTGCGTTTATTTTTCAATCATTAATACATTGATTTATATAATATTTTTTCTCGCCTTAGGGGTGTTGCATAGTTCCTGTACAGATATGCAAAGTATTTTGGTCTATCCTTTCGGGTAAACCAAAATCAGCGGTTATAAGACGTCAACGCATCGGCCGCACACTGACAGGGACAAGCGCTATGGTGATGGTATTGATGTTCTGCATGTTCGTGCTGTTTCTAGGATTTTCGGGGGTGGGTCTGTACATGATGTTTAAAACATCATTTATGACGGCTACAGAGGATCGCGACGACATGCCGCCTGATATGTAAGTGATTGAGTAATAAATAAAAAGCCACCCTTTTTTGGGTGGCTTTGCATGTTGGCATGTAGAGACTCTTACCCCATCCAATAAAGGCTCAGCAGTGCAAAGCCATAGCCCATCACGCCACCAACCAGTACATCGCTGACATAATGCAGCCCTAGCCCCACTCGAGAAATTGCAATGAGTAGGCTGAGTGGAAGAACAATCGGCAGCAGCCAGGGGGTGTGGGCGGCCACTAATACGCTGAACATGACGGCGTGCATGGTGTGGCCACTGGGGAAACTGTAGCGATCTCGAGCGGGTTCACCGCAGTGTACGCCTCCCAGGTAAGTGATAAAGGGGCGCTCTCGGCACAGCTTGGTTTTAACCAGTTTATAAACCGTGACAGCTACCAGGGCGATCAGCGAGTACTGCATCATCCGCCACGTGCCATCAGGTTGAAGCCAGGGCTGGGCAGCAATCAGCAGTACCCACACCGGCCAGTCGCCTAACTTACTGGCTGTTTTCAGCATTAGCCGCCAGGGGCGGTAGAGCGAGAGATGCGTGACCCGTTGGCAAAACCGCCACTCCCACAGGTCAAGACGATCGAATACGACAAGCGGGCGAGCTCGCATGGTGGGCCTCCTGGGCATGGTGTAGGTAGCGCAGAAACTGCTCAGCAATGCCCGACCAGCTTTGTTCTAGCGCGCGTAAACGGGCAACTCTTCCTATTCGTGCGTAATCGGCGGGGTGTTGGCACAGTGCCACGGCCGCTTCTTGAAAACCGTGGGCGTCGTTAGGCGCTACGGTCACCCCGTTATGGCCGTTTTGGATCAGCTCCGCGCTGGCTGCATGACGATAAGCAACTACCGCCAAGCCGCTTGCCATTGCCTCCGTTACTACGTTGCCCCACGTTTCCGACAGCGAAGGAAATACAAACATATCAGCACTGGCGTAGTGGCAAGCTAGCTCATGTTTATCCACAAATCCGGTGAAATGTGCGTCAGGGAGTGCCTTCTCTAACTGTGCAAGCCCTGGGCCATCACCAACGATCACCTGTGCCATATCGGGGCGCACATTGCGCATGGCTTGCAGCGTTTCTTGTAGCAGGGCCAGATTCTTCTCTGGTGCGAGTCGCCCGACATAGAGGGCGACCGGCTGGTGCTCGCTAACTCCCCACTGCTTACGCAGCTCTGCACTACGGTGAGCTGGAGAGAATTTTTCCCCATCAATCCCCCGAGCGAGCACCTGTACTTCATGGATACCCTGTTGGCGTAAAGCTGTGGCTTGCTGATGAGTGGGCACTAGTGTCAGTGCGCAGCCATTGTGAAAGTAGCGCAAATAGCGGCGAGTCGCGGCAGAGAGCCAAGAGGCGCCGTAATCATGGCAGTAATGATCGAAGTTGGTGTGCCAACCTGCCACCAGCGGAATGCTCAACTGTTGCGCTGCCTGGCGAGCTGCCCAGCCGAGCGGGCCTTGGGTGGCTAAATAAATCACATCTGGCCGGTGCTGTTGCCAAAACCGCTGCAACGTGGACGGGCGAGCAAATCCCACCTGAACATCACGATAGCCGGGCAGCGCCAGGTGGTTAACCTGTAGTTCTTGGGTGGCATAGGCGGCACTGCCGGGTGCCTTAGGCTTAGGGCGAATCACATCCATTGTGACGCCCAGCCGCTGCAGCTCACGACATATCCGGTTGAGAGTATGCGCAACGCCGTTAATTTCTGGAGACCATGTTTCGCTAACGATACAGAGCCGCATGAGCGATTCGTCCCTTTATCACGTTTCTCATTATGTTGCGCGGGCACAATGACACTGCCAAGACAGGCAAGTGAACAAGCGATGACAGACAGCCATCATGCAGTAAGTGAGGCGCTGAGTGTTTTTGGCCAGTCCACGATAGCGAGCCTTGCCATAACCAAAAACGTGTTTGATGTACCGAAAGGGGTGCTCCATCTTGGCACGGATACTGGCTTTGATTTTTTCGACTTTCTGTCGCCTGGCATCTCGCTTCTGGCGGGTGCCAGGCCGTTTGGCAATATACCAAGAGACGTCGTTGCGGTGCTTGTGCTCGTCTCTTTTTTGAATACCCAGGTAACCATGCCGGTATCGGCCATGCGAATAGGATTGGGGCATAGCGGTACCGACTGCGCCTTAGGCGAGTAACGTTGTTACCCGCCTAAGGCGCTGCGTACTAATGGGCGGTGCGCTTGCCGGTGGTGCTGTTGAACGGGTGAAGCGCATCGCTGGTCACGTACACCTGCAGCGTTTCACCTTCGCTGACCGGCGGCTGGCCTGCGGTACGCACCACCGTAGGTTGGTCGCTGCCTGCCAAGTTTAGGTAGAGATGGCTCTCTGCCCCGGCGGCTTCAAACAGCATCAAGGTAGCGTTCAGCGTTATATAGGGCGCGGCTGGCGGGGCGAGCTGCATATCGTCTGGGCGGATGCCGACGGTATCAGTCTCTTTCGGCAACTGGCTCAGCACGCCCTGGGTATCCTGCTGCGCAAGGTAATCCAGCGGCAGCATGTTCATAGCCGGTGAGCCAATAAATTCCGCCACAAACATAGTGGCCGGACGGGCGTAGATCTCCATCGGGGTGCCCACCTGCTCGATCTGACCAGCATTGAGCACCACGAGCCTATCCCCCAGCGTCATCGCCTCGAGCTGGTCGTGGGTCACATAGAGGCTGGTGGTTTTTAACCGCCGCTGAAGCTGCTTGATCTCAACGCGCATCTGCACGCGCAGCTTGGCATCCAGGTTAGAGAGCGGTTCGTCAAACAGAAACGCGGCGGGCTCGCGCACTAACGCACGGCCCATCGCCACCCGCTGGCGCTGGCCGCCGGATAGCTTGCGCGGTTTGCGCTCCAAAAAGTCCTCAATCTCCAGCATCTTGGCCGCCGTGCGCACCCGCTGGTCGATGTCGTCTTTCTTGAAGCCGCGATTCTTCAGGCCATATGCCAGGTTGTTGTACACCGTCATATGCGGGTAGAGGGCGTAGTTTTGGAACACCATGGCGATATCCCGCTCGGCGGGCTCAAGTTGGTTCACCACTCGCTCGCCGATCTTTAACGTGCCTTCAGTGATGCTCTCCAGGCCTGCCACCATGCGCAGCAGCGTGGATTTACCGCAGCCAGAAGGCCCCACCAGCACCACAAACTCGCCATCTTGGATATGTAAATCGACGCCTTTGACCGCTGCCACGTTGCCCGCGTAGGTTTTTTTCAGCCCTTCCAAGGTAATGCTGGCCATGGTTATTTCTCCGTCTCGGTCAGGCCTTTCACAAACAGGCGTTGCATAAACAGAATCACTAATACCGGTGGCAGAGCCGCCATCACCACGGCGGCCATAATAAGGTGCCACTGGGGGTTCTCTTCAGAGGTCATGCGCTGAATGCCCATCACAATGGTGTAGTAGTCCGGGTCGGTGGTGATCAGCAGCGGCCACAGATACTGGTTCCAGCCGTAAATAAACATGATCACGAACAGTGCGGCGATATTGGTGATGGAGAGCGGCATCAAAATGTCTTTGAAGAATTTCAGTGGGCCTGCGCCATCCACCCGGGCCGCTTCCAACATCTCCTCGGGGATGGTCATGAAAAACTGCCGAAACAGAAACGTCGCGGTGGCGGAAGCAATCAGCGGTATCGAAAGCCCCGCGAAGCTGTTTAGCATATTGAGATCTGCAACGACCTGAAATGTCGGAATAATGCGGACTTCGACGGGTAGCATCAGCGTGATGAAAATCAGCCAGAAGAAGAACATCCGAAAGCGGAAGCGGAAGTAGACAATCGCAAACGCGGAAAGCAGCGAGATCGACAGCTTACCCACGGTAATCGCCATGGCCATGATGAAGCTGTTCCATAGCATGGTGCCGGCCGGCGGCGCGCCCGCGTTTGAGACGCCGGATTGCCACATACGGGTAAAGTTTTCGATGCCGTGGGCACCTGGCAACATTGGTAGCGTGCCGCGTAGCAGGTCGCCCGGCGCTTGGGTCGAGGCCACCAGCGCTACGTAGACGGGAAACACCACCACCGCGACGCCGAGCATCAGCGTTAAGTGGGCAAAAAAGTTCGCCCAGGGACGATTTTCAACCATGACAAGACTCCAACAGTCAGCCTGCGGCTAGTAGTTCACCCGGCGCTCAATAAAGCGGAACTGCACCACCGTGAGTGCGACCACAATCACCATCAAAATCACCGACTGCGCGGCAGATGACCCCAGGTTCAGGCCCACGAAACCATCGGCGTACACCTTGTACACTAGTGTGTTGGTGGCCTGGGCGGGGCCGCCCTGGGTAGTGGCGTGAATAATCCCGAAGGTATCGAACATCGCGTACACCACGTTCACTACCATCAGGAAGAAGGTGGTGGGAGACAGTAGGGGAAACACAATGGTCCAGAAGCGCTTCATGGGGCTGGCACCATCAATGGCGGCGGCTTCGATAAGCGATTGGGGGATCGACTGCAGCCCGGCCAGGAAGAACAGAAAGTTATAGGAGATCTGTTTCCAGGCGGCGGCAAAAATCACCAGCAGCATGGCGTCCGCCCCTGAGGTTCGGTGGTTCCACTGATAGCCCACCATATCCAGCATATAAGGCACGATGCCGATGGAGGGATTGAAGATGAACCACCACAGTACCCCGGCAATGGCGGGGGCAATGGCATAGGGCCATACCAGTAGTGTGGTGTAGGTGCTGCGCGAGCGAATCATGCGATTCACCGTGCAGGCCAGCAGCAGCGCCGCCGCCATGGACAGCAGCGTGGTGCCAATGGCAAAAATGGCCGTCACCGAGAGCGAGTTGAGATAGTTGCCGTCACGAAACAGGCGGGAAAAATTCTCCAGCCCCACGAAGGTCGTGCGTAGCCCAAAAGCATCTTCACGAAGTAGCGACTGATAGAGCGCTTGTCCGGCCGGCCAGATAAAGAAAATCAGCGTGACAATGACCTGAGGAGCCAGCAGGGCGTAGGGCAAAAAACGCCCTGGGAAGGTCATGCGTTTGGTTTGCATAGGCAACGTATCCTGCGTCTATAAACGGCACCAATAAGTGGGGCACTTAAAAACAGGCTCGCCGCCTGCCAAGGGCAGGCGGCGAAGCAGGTGCTTACTTACTGATTCGCGGATTCAAAGTCGCGCAGTAGTTGGTTGCCGCGCTCTACTGCCGCATCGGCCGCTTCTTGGCCCGACTTGTTGCCGGTCATCACAGCTTCCATCTCTTCAGAGATGATGTCGCGGATCTGGACGAAGTTGCCAAAGCGCAGGCCTTTGGAGTTCTCGGTGGGCTCGTTCAGCGTCATCTGCTTGAGCGAAATATCCGCACCGGGGTTCTCATCGTAGTAACCCTGCTCTTGGCTCAGATCCCAAGCGGCTTGCGTGATCGGCAGGTAGCCGGTCTGCTGGTGCCACTCGGCCTGAACTTCCGGCTGGGAGAGATACTCGAAAAACGCTGCTACGGCGGCGTACTCCTCATCGGTGTGGCCTTGCAAAGCCCACAAGGTAGCCCCGCCAATGATGGAGTTTTGCGGCGCACCTTCTACGTCGTCGTAGTAGGGCTGCATGCCAAAGCCCACTTCGAAGTCGGCATTGGCAGCGACGTCGGCACGGGAAGCAGAGGAGCCAAAGAAGATCGCGCACTCCTGGGAGTAGAACATGGGTTCGGCATCCGGGCCAGAACCCGGGCCGCCCCATTTGAACGCGCCAGCGTCTTGCCAGGTTTTCAGGTTGTCCCAGTGGCGGGCGACCAGCTCGTTGTTGAAGTTCAGCTCGGTGTCCAGGCCGCCAAAGCCGTTTTCCAGCGTACCCAACGGCGAGTTGTGCATAGCGGAGAAGTTCTCCAGCATCACCCAGCTCGGCCAAGAGGTGGTAAAGCCGCAGTTAGCAGCACCAGACTCGGTAATTTGAGTGGCGTACTCTGCGAGCTCTTCCCAGGTTTGCGGCGGCTGTTCTGGGTCTAGGCCGGCTTCTTCGAACACATCGCGGTTGTAGTACATGATGGGCGTGGAGGAGTTAAACGGGAACGACAGCATATTGTCGTTGGTATCGGTGTAGTAGCCCACCACGGCGGGCAGGAAGGCTTCGCGATCAAACGCACGGCCATGAGCTTCCATCAGCTCATACACCGGATAAATCGCCCCTTCGGCGTTCATCATGGTGCCGGTGCCGACTTCAAACACCTGCAGGATGTGCGGCTGCTCGCCTGCGCGGAACGCTGCAATGGCGCCGGTCATGGTTTCGGTGTAGTTGCCGCGGTAGCTGGGCGTCACGCGGTACTCGTCTTGAGAGGCGTTGAACTCCTCGGTCATGCCTTCCAGAATTTCACCGAGTTGACCGCCCATCGCGTGCCACCAGGTCACTTCGGTAGCGGCATTGGCGGAAACACTTAACGTGGCGGTCGCCACACCGAGGGCAAGCGCGTGCAACGTGAAACGAGACATAACGGCTCCTTGTAGGTCGTGCGCAGTACGTTTATTAAGGTTTTTGGGTGCACTGAACAGTAGAAAGTGTAGATGACGATTTCATGAATGCACGGTGAACTTGTCGTGACGGACAACATTCGGCGAGACGCTGGTAGCGCTCAGTAGGCAAAGGGAATGCGGGGTGCTAGGGTGGCTAAAAAGCCTAACCAACGAGATAAACATGACGAACGTAACTGCGCTGCTGACCCAACTGGTGGCGTTTGATACCACCTCTAGCGAGTCGAACCTGGCGCTGATTGAGTTTGTTGAGCGCTATTTAGCCGATTACGGCGTGACCGCTGAGCGTGTGATGAGCCCCTGCGGTACCAAAGCCAACCTGATTGCCCGCATCGGCCCTGATGCGCCCGGCGGGGTGATGCTTTCCGGGCATACGGATGTGGTGCCCGTCGTAGGGCAGCCGTGGAGCAGCGACCCGTTTACCCTGCGCGATGGCGGTGATGGCCGTTTGTATGGCCGCGGCACTTGCGATATGAAGGGCTTTATTGCCTGCGCGCTCGCCATGGTGCCCACCTGGGCGAAGGCACCGCTGAAGCAGCCGATCTACTTCGGCTTCTCTTATGACGAAGAGATCGGCTGCGTGGGCGCCCCCAGCCTGATTAAGCGCTTTTATGAGCACTACTCCACCACGGCCCACGTGATTGTCGGCGAGCCCACCAGCATGCAGCCGGTGGTGGCGCAAAAAGGTGCGACCAACCTGCGTACCACAGTGATTGGCCGTGAAGCGCACAGCAGCCAAGTGAATCAAGGTACGTCCGCCATTCATGTGGCGGCAAGGCTAGTCACCTTTATTGAAGATACTATGGCAGTGCTAGTGGAAGAGGGACGGGTGGATCATGCCTTTAACGTGCCCCATACCAGTCTGCATGTGGGTAAAATCAAAGGCGGCACGGCCATTAATATCATGGCTCGGGAGTGCCAGTTCGAGTGGGAAATTCGCCACCTACCCACAGAAACCTTTGAAGAGGTGTACGGGCGCTTTAGCGACTACTGCGCAATGCTCAGTGAGGCGTTAAGTGCTCAGGGCAAAACCGTGGAAATTATTACTGAACCGCTGAACGTGACGGTACCGGGGCTGGCCGACCGAGACAATCAGCAGGTGCTGCGGTTAGCGCAGGATCACCTGCCCAGCGGCTGCTGCCAGCACGCGGTGGCCTATGCGACGGAGGCCGGACAGTTCCAGGGGCAGGGGCTGCAAACCATCATTTTAGGGCCGGGCAGTATTGCCCAGGCCCACCAGCCGGATGAGTATATTGAAACGGCGCAGCTCGATGAATGTAGTGCGTTTATGCAGCGCTTAGGCAGCGCTCTGGAAACGCCATATTCAGGCTAACGCGTTTATTTGCACCCAATAAAAAACACCCGCCAGTGTGATCGGGCGGGTGTTTTCTTGAGACGCTTACGGTCTGGCTGTTAGTGCTGATGCTGCTCTTCGTAAAGCTCGGCTTTCGCATGGCGCATCACATCTTCGCACGCCTGTTGATGGGCAAGCTGGGTAAGCAGCCGTTGCGTGACTTCAAACCCTTTCCCCAAGCAGGTATCTACTTCGTCACGGCTCACCTGTGGTGAGACGTTGTAGTCGATTTTTATCGTGCGGCCACCGCCTTCTAGCCGGTCGGCAAACCCTCTAAGCCGCCACGCGATTCGCTCTTTCCAGTTTGCTGATTCTTCCGCGCCTTCGTTTACGCTAAACGTGCACTGCCATTCCGGTTTGTAAACCTTCATAGGAGAACCTCCACTGCGTTTGGAAAGAATGATCGATCGTGTTGTCGTACTCCGTCTGTCTAGGGATCTTGCTCTGCTACTATACCCAACTCAGGGCCAATACCGAAACAAAACATCTACAGCGCCTGCTAAATGCATAAGCAAGAGCCACACTATGACTCATCCACTGACTAAAAGTTGCCCTTGTGGTAGCGATAAACCGTTTGATACTTGCTGCCAGCCCTATCATCAAGGGCGTATCTTACCGCCAACACCTGAAGCGCTGATGCGATCACGATACACTGCTTTCGCGTTGAATCAGCGTGACTACCTGCTTGCCACCTGGCATTCCTCGACCCGCCCTCAGCAGCTACCACTCGATTCTGATACCCAGTGGGTCGCGCTCGATATTGTGGCCGCGCCAACCGTGCAAAATGACCAAGGCTCCGTGCATTTTCGCGCCACTTTTCGTGAGTCGGGTGGCTGGCATGTGCTAGAGGAAGTCTCGCGTTTTGTACGGGAAGAGGGGCGCTGGTGGTATATCGACGGTACGCCTAGTGTCATGCGTTTAAAACCACGCCGGAATGAGCCTTGCCCGTGTGGCAGTGGGCGAAAATTCAAGGTATGTTGCCAGCAGGGCTAAGTAGTATGAGGCAGGAGAGGGGGTGAACGCTTTGCAGGTACTGTTGACTATTTGCCGTAGGATACTGCTACGCACTTCCTTTGCGGTCGCTCTTGGTATTGGGCTGCCTGTCAGCACCCAAGCGAGTGATCAGGCAGAGCTGAACAGCGCCCCTTTTCCTGCTTCTGATATTACCCTGGTGGTGCCGTTTGGCGAAGGCGGCGCTACGGATGTGCTGTTCCGGGCGATCGCAGAGCAAGCGCAAACGTATCTGGAAGTGCCGGTTACGCCAATCAATATGCCGGGTAATGGCGCAACGCTTGGCTCGCAGTTTGTTAAAGAGGCGCCCGCTGATGGCTACACTCTGCTTGGCAGCCATCAAACGATTGATCTTGCCTACTTTGCTGGCTTTGCGGATTACTACCACGATGCCTTTGCACCAGTGGCACTATTAACACGCACCGTTAATATTCCCGCGACCTATGCAGGGCACTCTGTTACTCAGGCCAGCCAAATTGCCGCCATGGTGGAGCAGCAGCCCGGCGAGTTGTTGTTTGGCATGATACCGCACTCAACGGATCACTTTTTCTGGTTACAGTTTTTTGAGCAAACGGGTATTTCGATCGACGACGTACAGTTTGTGCACTATCCCGATACCGGTGCACAGGTAGTGGCTCTGTTAGGCGGCGAATTGGATTTCGCGATGCTGAATTTGCCGTCAGCAAGCCAGCTGTTCAAAGCGGGAGCACTCACCCCCCTTGGCGTTGCCAGCGAAACGCGCCTGTCGGCATTGCCGCAGGTGCCAACGCTCATGGAGCAAGGCGTTGAGTTAGTGAATACGACTGATCGAGGCTTGTTTGCCCCGTTGGATACACCACCAGAACGTCTTGCGCGATTGGCAGGCGCATTTGAACAGGCCCTAGCCCAACCATCGCTTGCCCATACACTGCAGCATATCCACGGTTCCGGCGTAGATTTCCGGCCGCGAGAAGCTTACGGACGCTACCTTGATGAACAATACCAGCAGCTTAAAGCGCTGGCGGAGGCTGTTTCGTTTGAACGCTAGCAGCCGACTGACCACGCACAGGAGCGAGTGGGATTCATGCCATCAAACACGCGTGACTTAGCAGCTGAGACGCTGCTATTAATGGTGTCAGCGACGCTGCTCTTTATGGGCGGCGCAGGTCTGTTGGTAGGGCTTGTGCTGCCGAAGATGCTGCTTGGGCCTATGTTGGTTCCTGATGCTTCGTTGGCGATCCTCTTGATCGGCATGAGCTTATTGGCGACATTGTGCCACTGGCCTTGGCTGCGTTGGGGCGCTGCAGGCGCACTGTTGGCGCTCACGGCATATACCCTGGCCCATAACTCTCTTGATCAAGGGGTTGCCGAGTCACTGATTACCGGCGAAAGGCGCATAACCTCGCTATCAACGCTCTTTTTGCTTTGGGTTAGTGCTTGTTTGGGGGGCGGCGTTGGCAGTTCACCATGGCGCTTGTTATGGCGGATCACAGGGGTTGGGCTCCTGCTTTTTGGCGGCTTTGTGCTGGCCCAGCTTTGGCAAAGCGATGAGCTGTATCAACCGCTGTTTAGCTCTTCGCCCATCGCAGTCCTGGTATTTATTGTGCTGTTAGGGGCTGCTCTATTGGTGGCAGGCTGGCGACATCGTGCTGCACGCCTAAGCCCTGGCCGGTTAACCGTTATAGTCGGGTTGGCAGGTGTGCTGGCTAGCAGCTTGGCGTGGCTTCTGCTTAGCATGCACCAGCGTGACTCAATTGAGAAGCAGGCGAGCTATCTACTAGATAGTGTTCAGCTTAACGCTGAGCAGGCCATGACAGAGCAGCTTCGGTTAATGCAGCGCATGGCCGAGCGGCTAGAGATTGTCTCTGCTGACCAGGGCCAGAGCGAAGGCCTGTTTGAACAAGATGCCCAAAACTATTTTCGCGATACGCTGAGTTTAATAGAGATTGCGCTGGCTGATGACCAGGGCAGGGTAATCTGGTCGCAGGGGCGCAATGAAGAGAACGGCGACTGGCTATTGAGCCAGCTCAGCAAGCCCACCGTACAATCTTGGCTCAGTATTCCTTTTGAGCGCCCGCGCTTGCTAGTGCCCGATAACCAGCAGCGCAGCATGATGCTGATGGCCATTCCTGTCTCTAGCCAATCGCAACAGCTATTGGCCGCGATAGATTTAAGCACGTTGCTGAATAATGAGCTGCGGTTAGCCTTAGGGCCATTTCAGGTCAGCGTCAGCCGAGGCGAGCAACTGCTGCTGACGCTTCATCCCTCCGGGTTTGCTAGAGCTAACATCACTTATTCCTCATTGGTATTGGCAAGCCGTCTGGCTGGGCTGCCAGGGGGCGTTAACCTAACGCTGCGCGCCTACCCAGGCCAGCATTACAACTGGTATTTATTAGGTGTAATGCCCATTAGCGTCACGGTGGGTGGCTTGGTGATGAGCTGGTTGCTGGCATTTAGTGTGGGATTAGCCGGGGCAAGTACCGCCCGCGCAAGAGAGCTGGCGGCGGCTCGTCACTCCCTTGAGGAGAGTGAGCAGCGCTACCGTTCGCTGTTTGTACATCATCCGGACGCGGTATTTTCGCTGGATAAAAGCGGCTATTTCATGACGGCCAATACAACCTGCGGCAAGGTGATCGGCTTTCCTCTTGAGGAAGTTGTCGCGCGTCATTTCTCTGACTTTGTAGAAGAGCATGGGCGTGATTATATCAAATCGTATTTTAAGCACGTTCTGCAGGGCGGTATTTCACGTAATGAAATTACCATCACCGATAGTCAATCGCAGCGTCGTATTCTGGATTTGATCAGCTTACCCATCACAGTGAATGGCAGTGTTGAAGGGGTTTACGGTATCGCCCAAGACGTTACAGAGAAACGCAGGCAGCAGACTCGGCTGCGTATCCTTGAGCGCAGCGTGGAGGCCAGTGTGAACGGGGTGGTAATTGCTGATGCCAGCCAGCCTGATGTGCCGATTGTGTATGCTAACCAAGCTTTTAGCACTATGACGGGTTACTCACAAAGTGAAGTGATTGGCCAGAATTGCCGTTTTTTGCAGGGGCCTGATAGCGATCCTGCCATGGTCGCTAAGCTACGTTGTGGTATTCAGGAGCAGCGTGAGACCCAGGTGACGCTATGTAATTACCGCAAAGAT